>DUGW01000067.1 GCA_013331125.1 Candidatus Woesearchaeota archaeon
AGATTATGCCTTCCTCTTCGAGGTGCCTGTAGTCTACCTCTGACTTGTAGCCTTTGATGTCCTTGTCCGGGATCATGATCTCGTCTGTCAGTCCGCCTGCGTATCTCAGCTCTTCTGCTATCGCCGGCCTGAAGTAGACTGATCTTCCGAGTCCTCTCTCGATGCTTCCCTTGTTGATTATGAGTGCGTCCTCTATGTTGTATCCCTTGTAGCTCAGCACTGCTATCACGATGTTCTGTCCTGACGGGTGCTGTGCGTAGTCTGCGATGTCATACATTATGGTCGAGACTATCGGTTGCTGTGGGTACTGGAGCAGGTTGACGTCCATGTCCATCCTGACCGAGAAGTTCGCTGCGTAGAATCCTATCGCCTGCTTCTGGTTCTTTCCTCCGATCGCGATACGCACTGCGTGGGAGAAGTTTCCGAATGGGACCAGTGATGTGGTCAGTCCCAGCAGGGCCAGCGGGTGGATCTCGAGGTGTGTGTGCTCTGGTGTGAGCTCTTCCTCGAAGAATGCTATGAGTGTGTTCTCTTCCTCTGCTGCGTCGACGTATTCGATGACTCCCTGTTTCAGGAGGTCTTCCCATTCCAGCTCTCCTTTCTCGAGCTGCTGGATGTGCCTGTCTGTGAGGACTGGTTTTCCGTTCTTCACCACGATGAGCGGTCTGACCAATCTTCCTTTCGAGCATTCGACATTTATCGTGTCTGAATCTTCGTCGTATGATACGTTGACATTGAACGGTACATTGCCTTTCCTTCTCTCTTCTACCAGTGAGCTGACGAACTTCTGAGGGTCGTCTACTTCTCCTGTGAATCTGCTGTTTAGGAATACTTCTGTCATCTTGCTTCACCTCAGACTGTCTTCAGCCCAAGTGTCTTGAGCTGCTTGACCACTTCGTCCTCGTTGGTGTCCAGTGATATCCTTGACAGTATCGCGAGGTTCTTTCGCAGTCCGATGTTGGTACCTTCTGGTGTCTCCATGCAGCATAGCCTTCCTGCGTGCGTCGGGTGCAGTTCCCTTGCCTCGAAGTTCTCCTGGCTTGCTGACAGCGGTGACACGACCCTCTGCAGGTGTGACAGTGTGTCCAGGAAGTTGAGTCTCTGTATCCTCTGTGAGATCCCTTTCCTTCCGCCGACCCATGATCCTGTCGCCATGCTTGAGTATATCCTCTGTGTGAGGAGCTTGTCCCTGATTATGACCTTTATGCTTGGGAACTTCCCTCTCTTCACTATCCTCTGGAAGTTGTATAGCATGTCGTTGATCAGCACTTTCAGGTTCACTGTGAAGAGGTCTGCGAGCAGGTCTCCGCTCAGCTTGAGCCTCTTGTTTGAGTAGTGGTCCTTGTCGTCGAGCGGTAGCTCGTTCTGGCTGACCAGTATGAATTTCTTCAGGTATTTGCACAGGTTGTATGCCTTGAGTATCCTGTCCTTCGGGTTTGTCCCTAGGTGCGGCAGGAGGTATTTGTCCATGATCTCTTTCATCCTCTCGATCCTTATCTCCTTGGCCTGTGTTATCCCTGTCTTCTTCGCGATGTAGTCTATCGCTTCCTCTTCTGTCTTTATGTCTGCGTACTCGAAGAGGTTCACCAGTGTGCTGTCGAACTGCCTGTCCCTGGAGATGAACATCATTATGTCCTCGTCCTTTGTCAGTCCAAGTGCCTTGATTATCACTATGAGCGGTATCCTCTTGACCCTTGTGAATGTCAGGTAGAATATGCCGTCCTTGAGCTTCTCGATGGTGTGCGGTATCTTGAAGCTTCCTCCTTCTGAGAACATCCTTCCTATGTACTCGCTCACTCCGATTGTCTCTTTGCTGACCAGGAGCTTGTTTGCTGCCAGGTCTTCGACGCCTATGAGCACTTTCTCTGTGCCGTTGATTATGAAGTATCCGCCCGGGTCTTCCGGGTCCTCTCCCTTTGAGATCAGGTCTTCCCGGCCCATCCTGTTGAGGTGGCAGTAGTTGCTTTTCAGCATGATCGGGAGGTTTCCTATCTGTGTCGTGAACGTCTCTCTCTGCACGTCGTTGATGTGGCTGCTTATCTCCATGAAGATTGGTGCAGAATAGCTTAGTTTTCGTAATCTTGCTTCCTGTGGATAGACAACCCTCTTGCTTCCGTCCGCTTCCGTGATCTCCGGCTTCGTCACCCATACCTTGTCCAGCCGTATCTTGAAGCTGTCTACGTTGGGCGGGATTATTGTCGGCTCTATCTCCTTGTTTTCGTTCACTATTTCTTGTAATAGCTTATCTATAAAATCATTAAAGGACTCGATATCTGATGCTACAAAGCTGTTCTGCTTGAAGTATGACGATAAAAGTAGCTTAGTTTTCTCAGACATTTACGACCCTCCTGTAGAATACTGCCGTTCCGGCGGTGAAGCTGTTGCGCTCGATCCGTATCACATCCCCTTCTTTTACGTCAAGAGAAGAAATGGCGGGGTCGGTTATAAGTATTCGCGGTAGTTCCTTAAGTGACTGTGAATAGGTCCCTTGAAGCTCTTTTTTCTCCTTCTCGCTTGCCTTCTTGTGTTTTGGCACAAGAACGTGCTTGCTTACTTCCAACGTTGTTTTCTTACCCATGTTATTATGATGAGCCGGACGAGACGTTCACGGACCTCCGATATCGCCAAAGGAGAGTTCCGTTTTGAACTCGCGACCACCTGATGTCTCCATGACTTTAAAAGTCAGGTGCTCTACCAGGCTGAGCTACCGGCTCATTATACCGGTACTTTTCGTACCGGTCTTTACGCCCTGGCCCCTGGCCGGGATTCGAACCCGGGTCGAAGCCTCGACAGGGCTTCAT
>DUGW01000157.1 GCA_013331125.1 Candidatus Woesearchaeota archaeon
GCCAGAGGCAGGACTCGACCCGGGAATAGACCTGATACTCGCAGGCAATGCGATAAGAAGATTCAACAAGGTAGAGGACTTCGTATCAGCATGCGGAGGAGTACCTGCAAAAGAGGCATGCAACAACCCGATAAACTACAAGATAAGCTGGATATTCGAAGGAGTGCTCGCAGCATACAAGAGACCGGGGAACCTGATCGTAGATGGAGATGTCGTCGACGTCCCAGGCGATAGCATATTCGAGCACGGAAGCCAGATGGACATAGAAGGCGTCGGAAGGTTCGACATGACACCCAACGGCTACGCGACGACATACGCAAGACTGCTGGGCATAGAAGATGTCAAGAACATGGGACGCTACACACTGAGATGGCCAGGACACATTGAATTCTGGAAAAAGATAGTCAAGCTGGGACTGATCGATGATGAACCTGTATTAGGAGTCAGCCCAAGGACCTACATGGCAAAAGTGCTGGAGCCAAGACTGCAGTATGCAGAAAAAGAGAGGGACATGATTGTGTTACGCAACGAGATAACAGGCATGAAAGATGGGAATAGGATGAAGATAGTCCAGCAGGTCGTCGACTACAGGGATCTAGACACCGGATTCATGGCCATGAACAGGACAGTAGGGTTCACAGCAAGCATCATAGCGCAGATGATACTCGAGAAGAAGATAACAGGGAAAGGCATACTCAACCCCGGAACAGACGTACCATATGCTGAGTTCATGGAAGAGCTGAAGAAAAGGAAGATAGAGGTCAAGGAGCAGACTTTCTGAAAGGTCTCACCAAGACATGACGGCCACTGCCACGCATGATGCCGATGGGAACATCCTGAGGGAACTTGTTCTCTTCAGGAAGCATATACACCTGCGAATACTCATTCTTGACGAAACCATAACCAGGATCACCAGGGCGTATATGTGTGCGGTCAAGATAGACAGGACTCATCTCGAACCAACGGACACCCTCGACAAGACGGGCAGTCTGAGGCTGATAATAGGTCAAGGCGCGTGATGCCTGTTCGCTAAGTACCTTCTTCTCAAGGCCGCGGAGATGGATCATCTGGTTGATCTGCTGCTCAGAATACTTCTTGAAACTCTTGTCCTCACGCCAGGACTCATTCTCTGCAAGACGGACAAAGAAGGTCTTGCCATCCTTGTAGAAGACAGTGGCAGTGAACATATTCTGCTGCCAGTTGCTGCGAAGAAGCTGGCTGTAATCATCCTTGGTCATCTTCCTTGCGAGGCAGACGATATCCACACCTTTCGGATCCTCAACAAGGTCCATCCTCTGGGATAACAAGACATGCTCATGATCCCGGGAATGGATGACATAAAGACCAGAATCCTCCAGCCTGTCACAGATGTACTGCGTCATCCTCTCTTTATCTTTGCGTGATACCATGCAGATGACAGAAAAAGAAGTGATTAAAATAATTTTGCTAATCAGGTATTTAAGGCTTAATAAGACTTAAAAACTCACCAAGAGCCTATGATTGCGCCCATGATGATAAGCACCAACAGGTTGTAGGCATTGTTGAGCAGCCAGAGATTGAAAGGCTTCTTGTCCCAGATCACTTCGCCGAAACTGAACGTGGCGACAAATCCTAACCAGAGAAGTGCACCTGTAAGGATGCCGTCTATGACGCCGGACCCACTGACAAAAAGCGCAAGGACATAAGCCATTATCAGGCTGGTCAAAGAACCAAGAGCCCAGTCCCACCACTCATGCTTAGGGTTGCGTACCCTTGAGAGCCGGGACCACAGCTTACCGAAAGCGAACGGAGCATACCAAAGCCCGCCGAAAGCCATGCCTGCAATCGCAGCGACGATAACTGCAAGATAATTCATGTTACCACCTCATATATCTGTCTGTTTTTTGTTTATTGTCTGAGAGTCACTTTTTCCTGTAGGCGACATAGATGTCAGCCTCGATCATGTTGCCCTCATCAAAATAATGATGCACAAAGTAAAGGTTGTCTTCAAGGTCAAGTGTGGGTTCGCCTGCAAACTGTGAGACGATAAGCTCGGGCTCAAGCCAGGTATTGTCAGTATCCCTCTTCGACCTGAAGACTGCAGGAGTCCCCTCATACTGTCTTGTGAACCACAATTCCTGGCCGTCGGGTGTGATATAAGGGTAGCCATCATCTGCCGCACTGTTCACGTTGGCAAGAACCACAGGAGGAAGCCAGCTGCCACCTACCCTGTTGGACATCCAGATATCATTCCCGCCTTTGCCGCCCTCATGCGCGCTGTGGAAATAAAGCTCATCACCATGGATGTGGAGTTCACCGACCTGATACTCTGCAGGGAAATCAGAGACTTCCCAATCAGCCCAAGCACCCCATCCTCCATCACTCGTCTTTTTCCTCGAGGCCTTCACCCAATGAAGACCTGTATGGCCCTCACGGGCAGCGCAGAACCAGATGGTGTTGCCTTGCACAAACTCGCAGCCGTCAAGAGAGAGCTTGCCAGGATCCTGGAGATGCACGCGGACAGGAGACTGCCAGGCACCATTGACCTTCTTTGAGACATAGATGCCAGTGACCTCATCGATGACCTGCTTCTCGACAGGCACCTTGACGTCAGGAGTGAAGAAAAGATAGAGCTCATCCCCGCTGTCCGGGATGAAAGGAGAATCCTCAGCACCGGCAGTATTGACATCAGCGAGAGGGACAGGAGCCTCATACTCTTCAGAATGGAGTATCGGCGGATGCTTGTCCATCTCAGGGGTCATCTTGACAGCACTGGCAGGGATCTTCGATTTATAGTCGATGTCTGGATACCCCTGCTTTGCGCACCCATTGATAAAAGATAAGAGAATGATGACTGCAGCTGTGATCGATATGAAAAAAAGAAAAGATTTTTTCATGTTGCTTACTCCTCAAGACCGCCGACGTCGTCTGTCTGGATGCCTTCGATGTCTGCCTTCAGTGCATCAAGCTCTTCCTGCGAGACAGGGACGTCTGAGCTGCTTGCCTTAGGAGCTGCAGGTTCAGGCTCTGCCTCTACAGCACTTGTGGCAGGCTCTTCTGGAGTGTAATCACCACGCCTGGTATCATAAGACCTGTCAATCACAGGTTCTGAGTCAGCAGGTGCAGAATCATCTGCAGCAGGAGATGATCCGTCGACGACCTTGCCCAGGTCTGCCTTAGGCGCAGGAGGCATCTCTCTGGTCGGCTGTCCAGGTGCGCAGGCCACAATCATCATGGCCACAAGAAGCAACACCATCATCAATGCAATCATATCATATCTGTATCTCATGATGCTCACCTCACCATAGCAGCATACGCAAGATTCAGATGCATATGCGCAGCCAGCATGTTTGTCTTGGCAAGCTGAAGGTTAAGGTTGCCCTCATGGAACTTTATCAACGGAGTCCCGGGTATCTTCACCTGCTTGTAAGACTCGCCTGCTCGGGCGATGTTGTCCTCGGCAGTCTTAAGCTCAGCCTTTGCCTGGTCGAGCTCACTTAGCACTTCAGGATCAGAAGTGCCTGCCCTGAGTTTCTGCTCAAAATCGCCGATGGTATCAGCCCTGTCCTGAGCGACGTGCACCCACATGGCGCCGGAGTTCCTCATGACATCTGAGAGAAGCTCGAAATACTTGCCGACCATCTTGAGCCAGGTAAGACCAAGCTCCACCTGATTCTTGACTGCATCGACATCATCACGGAGAGCATCGATCTTTGCCCGGTTGGTCTCGACATCATCAAAGATTGCCTGCTTGATATCTTCAGGCACAAGAGGGTTCTCTTCAGCCTCAAGATCCTTCCAGGTCAGCCAGGCATCTGCCTCATCCAAGGCTGCATCCAGCACTGCCTTGCCTGTATCAACGACCTTCTGCCTATTGCCTTCAGACTTGTCAGCAGCGAAGTCTGCCTTCGCCTCCCTGTGCTGCGCCTGCTTCTCACTGCTCACCTGTTTGGCAGCAAGCCAGTCCTGCTTGGCCTCGCTCGCGCTCATGGCAGAGACAGTCTGCAGCAGAAGAAGGGCGATCACCAATGATATAATAGTCCATAACTGTGTCCTTTTCATCGCGTATCCCTCCCGAATGAATAATCCATCTTGGCCAGCTTATGTTTATAAACATTGTGCGGAATCTGCTCCAACCCCCAGAAAACCCTTCAATAGCTTTTCGGAGGGCAAACCTTTATAAAGAGGGGGGATTCCCAACAGTCTGTGAGGGTGCCATAAGCGCGTCTCACTATTAAAACACCAAACTAAGTTAATTTCAGAGTAAAAGAGTACCACTCTTTCTGATTAAATTTAGTGGAGGATAAAATGGTAGAAGGAACAAAATTAAGCGGCACAGTCAAATGGTTTGACGGCCAGAAGGGATATGGATTCATCCAGGGCGAAGATGGAAAAGACTATTTCGTCCATGCATCATTCCTGCCAGAAGGCTTGAGGCTGAATGAGGGTGACGCTGTCGTCTTCGTACCTACAAAGGACGATAACGGAAGGACCCAGGCAAAGGAAATCGAGAAGCAGTAAATATCAGATGACCTTTTCATGATCATTTCATGTTTCTAGGTATCTTCTTGATAATCTATCAAAATCTTTTGATTTTTTTACTATTGATACAACATCACTCAATACTTACAGATGAGGTTGATATAAATGACAGACAAAAAAACTGAAGGTATAAAGGAAGGGACAAAAGTCAAGATCCACTATACTGGCAAGCTTGATGACGGCACTGTCTTCGACAGTTCAGAAGGGAGAGAACCCCTGCAGTTCCAGGTGGGAGCCCAGCAGGTGATCCCAGGATTCGAGGACGCAGTCAAAGGCATGAAGAAAGGCGAAGAGAAGGAGTTCAAGCTCGAGCCTAAGGACGCCTACGGAGACAGGAACCCATTGATGGTGCAGAAAGTGCCTAAAGACCAGCTGCCGGCAGAGGTCAAGAAAGGGGCCATGCTATTGATGCAGGCGCCTACAGGACAGCAGTTCCCGGTAGTCGTCGCAGAAGTCGATGACAAAGAGGTCACACTTGACATGAACCACCCGCTTGCAGGCAAGGCACTCAACTTCAAGATCAAGATAGATGATTTCGAGCATGGAAAGCTCGAGAAGAAAGAGCACTGCCATGACGACGGGTGCGGATGCTGCGGACATTAAGGAAGCAAATCCTTTGAACTTTTTTTCGCCTGTTCTTTTTTCTTCTTCTCTTTAGCCTATCGCTCCAGTGGCATACAATGAAAATCCTACTATCATTGCCAACATAGTCAGTACGAAAGAGAGCGCGAATATTGATATTATAAAAAGGATCAACGCCACGATCAGTTTTCCTGTACCAATACCTGTGTATGCCTTGAGGCAAGACTCAATAAGCACAAGATTCCATATTGCCAGTATGACATACCCGATCCATGCTAGATTTGAAAAAAACATCAGACCTAAAAAGAAGGAACCGGGAACAAACAGCGCTCCGGGATACACAATCGCTTTGAATGTCTGATAGAACCCTTCTTTACTACCCACAACCTTCATCCAGATATGCAGCATACCGGCAGAGATGAAATTCAATGCAGGATAGAAAAAAAATGACTTGATGACCTCTAACATTGTCGCCCCTAATTCCCCTTTACTCATGATGCTGAACAGTGCAGTCACCAATATGCTTATCGCCGTAGTGAAGAACATGAACTTGAACGGCGTCCCTATCCCTTTCTCATCCTTGTACTTGTCAAGATGCTTCAATGGGTGGAAGAGTATCGACGTGAGCCTGATGAAATAAGGTTCATCTTTGACCTCTTCAGGAGTAGGCTCCTTTACTTTCGGCGGGGGAGAACCTGGTCGGTCCAAAGGCCGCTGCTGGCCTGGTATGGGTGCTGTCGCCAATATCCCCTGTTGGAATGCTGCTATCGCCTGGTCGATGTTCTGTTCAGGATACCCTCCTTGGAGCAGCGCCTGCTTCACCTGTTCCAGGGTGAAACCTCTCTCCAGGCTTGTCTTGATGTATTCAGTTATCTGGTCTGGCATCTTTTTCCCTCGATAAAAAAATCATCTAAAAAATAATTTTGCAATTTATTCACTGGCACATACCGAATTTCTTCCCAAGGTACGGATTCAATACCGGGCAGAACAGTATGGCTATGTTTATCAGGACAAACAGTATCAGTGTCTTCCACCAGAGTCCTGCGCAAGGCACTTCGAGCAGCTTCAACAGATAATAGAGCGCAGCATAGAATGCGCCCTCAGACACGACTGTCGATAAAAACATGCAACCGCAATGCTCTTTCCCGCAGCAGCATTCTTTCTTCCCTTCCTTGGCAGGTGCTGCCTCTTTCTTCGCTTGTTTCTTTGCCATCTTCCTTTACCTCCATATGTCTGGTATGAAATGATCGTCATATCCTGATGCGTCTCATAGTGTGACAAACTCTGTCTTGATCTGTTTCAATGAAGTGATTGTCTTTATCTTGATGATCCCTTTCCTGGATATCACATTCTTGACAAACTCATAGTAGGTGTCCTGGTCCTTGGTGCGGACCTTGATGATCATCTCCCAATCACCGGTGACTATGTCAACGCTCTCAATCTCAGGATGTTTGGCAAGCTCATTACCTATCCTTTCAGGGTTGCCATACTCATCAGAAGAAAGAGTGATGAGTGCATAGCAGCAGTAGCCCTGGTTGATCTTCTTGTAGTCGAACACTGCCTTGTATGTCTTTATCGCACCGTCCTTCTCAAGCTTCTTGATGTTGTAATGGAGTGTTGTAGAGGGCTCCTGCAGTCGCTTCGCAAGTCTCGCTATCTGTGGTGTGCAGAAGCCCGTCTTCAACACATTGGTTAGGTTAGGAGCGATATCTTTCATGATTAATTGTATATTATTCAATTATTTATAAATATTTCGGTGTATATTTGAATATTCTTCGAAAACATATATAAAGGTGTGGTGACTCTATCATATCATAGAAAAAGCTGGAAACAGCAGAAAATGAACATACGTAGGTGGTGAGAGATGAGAATAAGAAAACAAGCAAAGGGTGGTGGCCGGTACAGCGAAGATCGCTAGACAGGCAGATCTGGACAAAGGGTTGAAGACACCCAAGAAAGCGATAGTTGATGTCACCTGGCTTGACGCCTGTGCCCACATGAGGGTGAAGAGGCTGGACCCAGGACGGTTGACGGATCTTCTGGTAGAAAGCCATACGATGGGCAGGGTGGTCGCGCAAGACAAGAACGTGCTCTGCGTGGCGACACACATGAATGACACTGATGGAGTAGACCTGATAGCTATACCTATCAAATGGATAGAGAAGGTGGAGATGTTCAACGGTTAGAGTCAATACTCTAACCTTGGTAACCCCTCATAGCTCAATGGCAGAGCAGTCGGCTGTAGACCGATGTGTCCTGGTTCAAGTCCGGGTGAGGGGATCAAAAAGCCGTGCGGGCATAAAACGCGGAGGTGACCAGAATGTTGGTGTTGAATGCAATATTGGGACTGGCATTAGGCATGCTGCTTGCAGCACAGTATTACGAGCCAAGGTTTGGAAGCCATTACAAGAATGGAGGGCCGTTCAAGACTCTTCAGACCCAGACAAGAGAGGAGACTGATGAGGCTGAAAGACAACGCGAGCAGATGCGGGCCGATCTTGCCGCTATGCTGCAAGGCAAACGCGAGCAGAGGCGCGTCGATCTTATCGGTATGTTGCAAGGCAAAGAGATTGACCCTGCAGACCTGCCTCTTGCTGTTCTTGAACAGCTTGTAGAGAAATACAGATGATGTCTTTGTATTTTTTTACATAAATATTTTCCATGCCGATAGAGGATAGACAGGGAGGAAAAATGGAAGAGAAGAAGAGTTTGCGTCTGGAGGCATTGTTGGATCCGGATAAGTTCAAACAGGAAATCAAGAGGATAGAAGGTATCCTCGAAGGCGCAAGGATGCTGAGCATCACGTTGTCCAACAAATATATGGTTTGGCACCAGTACATAGATATGTGTGTGCAAGGCAAGGAGTACAGCATAGCAGTGAGCTCTGAGCACCCCTTACCTGACAGTAGAGTGCTCATCGAGTCAAAAGATGGGGTGCTGGAGGCGACAGTATTCGACACTCCGACCCCTTTCGACAGACACCCTGCCGGGTTCTCAATGATAACGCTCGACACGAGGAACCTGACAGTCCAGGCGACCGATGGAACAGTGACTGCAGATGCTTACAAAGAGTTCATGCAACGGTTTGAAGATGCTGAGTACAGGACAATACCTGGGCAGCGTGCAGACATAAAGTGAAATCTTTTATTCTTTCTTTCCCAAAGATATAAAAAGCAGGTCGTCTTTGGCATTGTAAGAGGTGAATGTTTGAAAGAAGCCATGTTCTATGAGAAACAGGAAAGGATGAAGGTACAGTGCAAGCTATGCCCCCATCAATGTGTCATACTGCATGGCAAACGCGGTGTGTGCAGGGTGAGAGAGAACAGGCAAGGAGTCCTTTATTCCATGGTGTATGGCCTGCCATGCACAGCGGCTGTCGATCCGATTGAGAAGAAACCATTGTTCCATTTCCTGCCAGGCAGCAAGGCATTCAGCATCGCGACAGCAGGATGCAACTTCCACTGCAAATGGTGCCAGAACTGGGAGATATCACAGAGACCGCCAGAGGAAGTGCCAAGCATGAAGATGAGCCCTGAAGAAGTGGTGAGTAAGGCCATAAGAAGCGGGAGCGAGACAATAGCTTACACATATGTTGAACCTTCAATATTCTATGAGTACATGCTCGACTGTGCAAAGCTTGCACGCAAGCAAGGGTTGAAGAACATAATGGTATCAAACGGTTATCTGAATCCAGAGCCGGCAAAGAAACTGTTCAAATACATCGACGGGATCAATATCGACCTGAAAGGATTCACAGAAGAGTTTTACCGTGAATATTGCGGAGGAAGACTCCAGCCAGTGCTTGACACGATAAAACTGGCACACAAGATGGGAGTATGGGTCGAGGTGACGATGCTCATAGTCCCTACAGTCAATGATGACTTCAATAAGATAAAAGAGATGTGCCAGTGGCTGAAGGATTCAGTTGGTGATAGGGTTCCATTGCATTTCTCACGATTCTTCCCTATGTACAAGATGACACACATAGAACCGACACCGGTAGAGACATTATTACATGCAGAGAAGATAGCCCGGGGTGTCGGATTGAAGTATGTATACATCGGGAATGTGCATGGAAATCACGACGAAGCCACACCATGCCCGAAGTGCGGAAAGAAAGTGATAGAACGGACATCTTTCTTCACAGTCGAGAAGAACAATGTGAAAGAAGGGAAATGTAAGTTCTGTAAGACAAAGGTGGATGGCGTTTTCAAGACGACCAAAAAGTCAGGTAAATAGTCAGCTTTTCAAGAATTCTATATCATGCTCTGTCTTCCAGGGATTGTGGTCGACTTCCAGGGTTATCCAGGCATTCTTAGGCAGCAGGTTCCTGTACTCTTTCAATGGAAGAGTGCCTTCCCTGAGATGGAGATGCATATCCCTGATGGTCTTCAGACGGGTGTCAGACATGTGGAAGTGGGCAGGCCTGAGAGTCATCAGCCTCTTGATGAAAGGGAGTGGACGCTCACCACGCCAGGCAGCAGACTCAGAACCATGGGCAAAATCAAGGAGCATGCGCCTCTTTGTGTTCTTCAGGAGATACCTCATGCCTTCAAAACTATAACCGATATGGATAGTGCCCTCGCTTGAGTAAGGCATGTTCTCGATGAGTATCCTCTTGTCCTTGAAATCTGAGAGGAAATCCACGACCTGCTCTTCAGAGCAGAGATCATGGGAGAACCTGCCGGGATGGACAATTATCTTCTTGGCGCCGAGTTCATCAGCGACAGCGATAGAGTGGTTGAGACTTGCGGTGTTCTTCCTGACCTTATCAGGATCAGCGAAGTTGACACCCCACCTGCCATGCATGTTATGCACGACAAAAGGAAGGCCAAGATCAGAGAACCTGTGATACTTACGGCCGATGACTGCCATGGTCTCGACAAAGTCCAGAGAGTCAGCTATCTTCCTGATGTATGGGATATCCGACTCATAGAAAACCTTGACACCTATCTTCATGGAGCTATTATCTTCATTGTTGTTTATATCTTTTTCTGCTTACGGTCTGATTGAGCGACAATAATCATAAGAAAAAGAGAAAAATATTGAAAAGATTATAGCATGAAATCCAGTCGCCAGCTTATGCAGTGACTGTCATCTCCAGGTAAGGAGCATCAGCAGCTTTCTTGATGTCGCGCTGGACAGTGCTCTTGGAGACGCCAAGCTTGCGGGCGATGTTGTTCATGGACAGTCCCTGCTCGTAGAGATCACGTGCCTCGAACATCCTTGAATCCCTCTGTCCAGCAAGCTGGTCAGCCCTTGACTGCACACCGTAAGCAGCTATGACCTGGTCAAGCTCTGTACCATACGTCTTCCTCAGGTCAGAGACCTTATA
>DUGW01000101.1 GCA_013331125.1 Candidatus Woesearchaeota archaeon
TATTCTTCATAAGAAGAGGGGAGAAGGTAAAGACAAAAGTCATAATCAAAGAAAGACCATTAGACGATGACACACAGGAGCTCAGGGAAAGGATAAAAGAAGACACAGAAGAGATGAGCAGGCTCCGAGACCAGATAATAAGGTACGAGAAAGCCCTGCAGCAGTCAAGACAGGCAAGCGTATCAGAAGAACAGATAAGACCGCTGAATGAGATGATAGCACAATACCAATACAGGATGCAGAGAGACGCGAAAGAGCTAGAGAACCTGAAAAGGATGCTGGCAAAGAAACAGTTCGAGCTTGAGACGACAAAATACGACGCACAGATAGCAGAAGGGAAGCTGCAGCCGCTAAAGGAAACGATAACAAGCTACCAGGAAAAGGTAGACCTCGACGCGCAGGAGTTGGAAAGGCTGCGAGGACTGGTGCACTCATACGCGCATGAACTCGACGTGACAAAGAAAGAGGTACAGGTAAGCCTGCGAAGCATCGAAGACAAATGCAAGGCACTCAACTTTGTGATAGGAAGGGTATACGCAGACAAGAGAGGCGGAAGCCCAGAGATAAGAGAGAAGATACACATCCCAAGAGAGATGTACAACGAATTCTCAGAGATAATACAGCACCCGAAGAAGGCAGAAGCGGCGAAACTCATGAAGGTGCTCAGACTGATACTGGCAAAACTAGAACAGATGGAGCTCGAAGAAGGAAGCGTATTCAAACCAAAGAAAGGAAGGATACCGCTCGAGCGCCAGAAAGGGGATCCAGTGCTTGCAGTGCTGGCAAGGAACGACAATGACCCAGTGATAGACTACCACGCAGAAGCCAAACTGATATGCCAGAAACTGATAAGCATAATGGAAGGCTGAAAAGAGACAGGATCAAAGGAATCCATGCTTTTTCTGGAGAGAGTCAACACATTCAAGGAAAAGAGACCTAAGTCCTGGAGAATAGGCAGAGGCAACAGAGTCTATGATATCCTTCTTGTAGGCGCGCCCTTTCTTAGCAGGATCAGAGTGGCCTCGCCAGAAAAGCACATGGAACTTCACGACGTAATCCAACTCGTCAAGCATAGAGTGACGATCATGACATTCCCCTACAAAACAGTTCACGAATGAGCGCAGATATTGAGCAGGCGACTTGCAGTTAAGAAACCGCTGAGCACCATCATAATTCTGCAGATCAGCAGATGTGGCCCTGACAAGAGTCGTGACGAGCCGACTGGGTGAAGAAGGATCGTCCTCACCTCCAGAAGCAGCATACACAGGACATGACCCGCAGGAGTCATCACAGGAAGCAAGATGATCCCCCAGATAACTGACTAGCCACTCATCATCGGCACGGTCACGCCTCCACTGATCAAGAACTATCACGTCTATCCCGGGGCAAGCGACAGCTATACGCGAAGCCTCCTGTCCAGCACTGAGCAATAACCCTTCTTCCATGAGGGCTCAGAAGAACAGAATGCGGATAAGGCTTTTGCAATTATTGTAAATACAGATGAATAAAATAATTATTTTTACCTGATGGTCACTTTCTGCATGACAACCTTTTCCAAAGGCCTGTCACCAGGACCGGTCTTGACAGAGCCGATGGTCTTCAAGACATCCATGCCCTTGACGACCTTACCGAAGATGGCGTGCTTGCCATCAAGCCAAGGCGTAGGAGCAAGAGTGATGAAGAACTGACTACCACCAGTGTTAGGACCAGCATTAGCCATAGAAAGTATGCCTGCAGAACTGTGCTTAAGCCCAGGACCAAACTCATCCTTGATTGTGTAACCAGGGCCACCACCACCAGTACCCTGAGGGTCGCCACCCTGGATCATGAAATCCTTGATCACACGATGGAAGATGATACCATCATAATAACCCTTCTCAGCAAGCTTGATGAAATTGCCTGTCGTCAATGGAGCCTTGTCCTCAAAGAGCTCAAGCTCCATAGTCCCATAATTAGTCTCAATAACAGCAATCCTGTTCTTCATACCAGTCACCTCCTCTGAAGCTGCGGATCCACCATCTCCGACAGCATCTGTCTTATCGATGACAGGTTCAGGATCAGCAGTCTTTACGGCATCTTCAGCATCGACCTCAGCAAGGACCTTATCGATCCTATCAGAGCTGATACCAGGAGAGTCCGCCTCGCCGGGATTCGTGGGAACCTGCGTAGCACAACCTACCAGCAAGACAGCAATCAAAAACAATGCGTATATTGTGTATCTCATAGGATTACAGAAAAACCGGATGTTTATAAAAGTTGTTGAAAACAGACAATCACACAGTCACAACCGAAGAACCTTCTCGAGACCCTCATGATAAGCCTTTTCAGGAAGAGCGAAGACAACGTCGATCTCAGCGACCTGCTTCCTACGACCCGGCTCGACCCTGAGACCGCTCTTAAGAGGATGACCATTAAGATGGGCAGAACCCCACATAGGGAAACTCACACGGGAAAAGAAATCATAATCATAATCCTGAAGAGCATACATCCAACAAGAGGCAGCATACATCTCAAGGAAAGGACCGCGACAATTGCTGAGCATAGTGTTGAGGGAGAGACGGTCATCGACATCAGGAAGAGAGATGCCGCCTTTGGCAAAGATATCCCTGGAACCCTGGAAGATATCATCAGGACTGACGTCAGCACGGAGAGCCTCACGGATGACATGATAGATGAGCTGCTGCTGCTTAGGGATTATGCCAGCATGCCTGTCAAAGAAATCAGAATTGTAAGGAGAATCCTTCCTAAGATAAGGGACAAGCCTAGGACCACAGTACAACATGTACCTGAGAATCTCTGGAGAGTACTCCGGAACCATAAGATGGGCATCAAGAGAAGGACAGTCAAGACTCACAGAAGTACGGTACTTGACACAGGTGACCATGGCCTTCACACCCTCATGCTTACGCTCACGGAAGAAACGCTTAGCATCGACCGCATGCGCGACCTTCCTCGCAAGCTGATCCTCCCTGACAAGACCATTGACCACCTCAACAAAGAGACCGACACCATAACGGTCTATAGAATCATCGATACGGTTAAGAAGGGTATACTGCCAATACCTAAGACCATTAGGTATCAGTTTGGGAGCTCTCTCATTCTTCGGCATGAATAACCCAGGGCCTATGAGGGGAATGGAGAATAAAAAGATTGTTGTGATGGAGAAGGATAAGAGAAGAAAAGATAGTCCCGCGCGGACATTCGCTGTTTACCAGTTTCGAACCGCGGTCAGCGGGGCCAGAACCCACTATGATTGGCCGCTACACTACGGGGNNCAGACAGGCTACAAGTGACAAAGAACAGCGGGCGGCGGAGAGAAAATCGTCTTTGAAGGATATCACTCCTTTCTTATCTTGGCGACGAAGAAGCCTTCTGTATCGTTATCCTGAGGCCAGATACGGAGGCATCTATTGACTTCATCATTGTAGGTCTCGCCTTCGAATTCTGTGACTGCGGGAGAACGCCTGATGTCCAACTTTATGTCCTGAAGACGGGCTTCAGGATGCTTGTCAAGCAGGAAGTTGATGACACCCTCATCCTCATGAGGCTCAAGAGTACAGGTAGAATAGACCATAGTACCTCCAGGACGGAGCATGTCAAAGCCTGCAGAGATCAGAGACTTCTGGGTGGAAGCCATGCGCTTACCAAGATTAGGATTCCACATATTGATGGTCTTCAGTGACTTGCGGATAGTACCTGTCCCGCTGCAAGGAGCATCGACAAGTATGCGGTCAAAAGTGTCAGGGATACGACGCCAATTATGGATCTGGGTAGTCATGACATTGGTGATGCCGCAACGCTGGACATTCACAGCAAGAGAAGCAAGCCTTGTACCGAGGATGTCGTTGGCGACGATGATGCCCTTGTTGCCCATGTACTGGGCGATCTGCGTAGTCTTGGAACCAGGAGCAGCACACATGTCAAGCACCTTCTCACCAGGCTGAGGATCAAGGACCAAAGGAGGAAGCATACTGGCAGCCTCCTGGACATAGATGTAGCCTAACTGGTGTTCAAGCAAGTTACCGATGTCCCGACGCTTCTCTTCACCCTCACCCTTGTGGTCGATCCAGAAACCCTCCTTGCACCAAGGGACCTGGGTAAGGACCCAATCAGGTTCAAGCCTGGCCTTGAGATCAGGGACAGATATCTTGAGGGTGTTGATACGGATAGACTTACGGAGGAATGAAAGAGAGTACCTCCTGAATTCATCTATGTCTGTCAACTTAGAATAACGGTCAACAAACTTCTCCTTGAAATGGAGCTCATCAGTCTTAGGTATCTGAGTCAAAGTCATGAAGAGAAGAAAAAGAAATATGATATATAAAAGATTTGGTAACAGTATCCCGTATGAATCAACGACTCAATATGAATCCTGCTGAGAATCCCTGAATTTCCTGAAGCAGTCCTTGCATCGGACAGGCTTGCCTTCAGTTGGCTTGAAAGGGACCTCGCACTCCTGACCGCAGTCAGAACAGACTGCCTTGTGCATCTCACGAGGGCCAAAATCCCTGCGTGGGCCTCCCCTGAAGCCTCCTCTGCCACCACCACCGTGGCCTCCTCTGAAACCGCCACCTCTGTGGCCTCCATCACGACCGCCTCTGCGATCGCCACCATAGCCGCCCTCATGGCCGCCTTCGTTAAAATCTTCCATGTTCGATTCCCTCCTGGAATACCTATTCTATTGCTTTTCTACAACCTGAAAGGCAGAAATCACTTTCCTGTTGAATGTAGCAGGGAAAAGAGGGGGGTTTATAAAGATTTGGAAAGCGAGAGTGAGGGGCCGTGTGCCCAGAATTCCTGGTGTTGGCGCCTTTTCCGCAGGCTTTTTCTGGGGCACCACGCTCACAATGCCAGGGTAGCATAGGGGTTGCCGCGCTCGCACGGGATGGTCATGCGCAGCATATTGCCCAACTGCGGTATTGGTCGCTCAATAGCTCTGAAGCTCGCTAGGCGG
>DUGW01000061.1 GCA_013331125.1 Candidatus Woesearchaeota archaeon
CCTGGCCATAGCGCCGGATTGCTAAGAACCTTGTGTTCTTCAGATACCAGCTATGGTTCGCAATGCTCACATCACGCGGCCAGGTCTTCTTTATCCCACAGCCGGTTACGCTCGGCTGGCGCGCAAAGTGCGGCCTGCGCTCGCTAGCTCGCTTAGCCACACAAAAAATCAAGAAGTCTCAGATTCTACTTCCTTTATCGCTTTCTCCACCAGAAGCCTCAAATCCCTGGGCCAGGTCTTCTCAATCTGTTTCTGGTAGGTCTTTAGTGCCTTTAAAACATCACTTCGGATGCCTGTGCGCTCGCCTTCAATGAGCCTCACAATCTCCTTTTTCGCAAACATCGGGACGCGCTTCAGGTTCCAGGCCTGCTTTATCAGGCGCTCCTTTTCCGAGTCCCGATCTGTGTCAACGCTGAGGTCTGCCCACAGCTCATTGTACATCTTAATAGCACTGTCCTCAATGAACTCCTTCTTGCCCTGGTCAAGGGAAATCTTTGCAAGAACCAACTTATGCATACGCTTAAGGAACTCTATGCGGTCCTCCATCCTGATCATGTCAAGATGGCCCTGCAGAACAAGATTGAAAGCAAAAGGGCTGGGAATGACAGTGTCAATGCTCTTCACAGCAATGCTCTGGTTCTCAATCATGCGTATGACGCGCTTGGTGTTCTCTATGTCCATCAGATCCTCCAGGACCTCTCTTCTCGCTTCCTTCAGGATAGGGAAATCCTTTGAGATCCGTTTTACTGCAGACATGAGTATCATGGAAGAGACCTGCTGCTTTCCGACACGCTTGTGGTGACCCTTGTAGCTGCGCAATATCATCAGGGCACGTCCTGCACAGTGGCGGAAGCGCCTGCTCAAGACCTGGGTCTTGTCAATCGCTATATTGAGTAGCTCGTCAAGTCGCTTGGACTCAATCAGGGAGAGTGCTCTTGCAGCAGGGATGTTCTTCTTTGAAGCGATATAGAAACCGTTGTCTGTCACTCCAATCTCTACATCACGCTTCTGGGTCTTTGAGATTGCAAAAGCGACAGCGCGTGAGAGGCAGTCGTTGACTCTTCGCCCAAACATCGTGTGGAACACTGCGTACTTCTTTTCCTCATCAAGATAATGTTCTATTATTATCTCCTTGTCTGTAGGGATGACAGTGAAGTCATGCTGCTCACGCATGTACTCGTAGATTGCGTTTGCAGCGTTTTCATCTACGTAAAGATGTGAGTGGATGAAATCAATGACATCCTTCCTTGACATCTTTGCCTCGAACTTGTCCCGCATAAGCCTCCTGAACCTGGCAATATCATTCGCAAGGTCAAAACTCAAAGGAAGCATGTCAGAGAACCATCTTGGGACAGTAGGCTTCCTGCCTACTGCTGCCCTAACTTGGGCCACTGTGCCTCTTGAGAAAAGGAACTCATAAGTCGCTCCGCCAAGGATGAAAACGTCTCCTCGTTTGAGACGCTCCAGAAAAGCCTCGTCAATCATGCCGATCACTTCAGTGCCGACCTTGACTGTGACGCCTGTCTCATCAGGTATCGTGCCTATATTGGTCATGTAGATGACCCTTGCAAGCTTGCCCTTCCTTCCCACCATACCAGTATCAGGATCATACCAGATCTTTCCATAGACATGCCTGTCTTCCAAAGAGACATGCTCACCTGAAAGGTAATCAATGACCGAGTAGAACTCATTGTCATCCAGATCCTTGTAGCAGTAGCTCTGCTTGACCAGCTTCAACAGCTCTGAGACATGCAGCTTCTCTGCAATGCATATGCCATAGATCTGCTGGGCAAGAACATCAAGGCAGTTAGTAGGGATATGTATCTTGTCGATCTTCCTCTCCATCGCGCTCTTCAGCAGAACTGAGCATTCTACGAGATCATCCCTGTCGAGGACAATTATACGCCCTTTGGTCATACTATGCAGCTGGTGACCTGATCTTCCTACACGCTGAAGGGCTCTTGCGACNNTATTTTGGAGAACCTAAAAGTATGACAAGGTCGATGTAACCGATGTCGATGCCCAGCTCTAAAGAGGTTGAGCAGACAACGCATTTCAATAATCCTTTTCTCAACCCATCCTCTATCTTATGCCTATGCGTCTTTGAGAGAGAACCGTGATGGGCACCGATGCCTGTCACTTTGGTCTCTTTTTCAACCTCTTTCTCATCAAGGATATTTGGAGGAGGTGTGCTATCTGAATCTTTCTTATCCTCCCCATTACCATTATTGACAACAATGTTGCCTTCTTTATTTGTGGCGAGCTTTGCCTTGAAATCAGCCTCATCTGCTGATGTTATAGCGTCTGTGTAATTCTTCGGGAATCTCTCTTTCAAATAGTGGACAACCCTCTCTGTAGCAGCTCTTGTGTTCGTGAAAATAAGAGTTGTCTTATGCTGCTGTACGAGCTTGTCTATGAGCTCATACATCCTGCTGTGCATGCTGTCATGCGTCGTGTCAATAAGGTCTGGAACCGGAGAGATGACCTTCATGTCAAGCTCTTTGATGAACTGCACATCAACAATCCTGCAGGGACGGTCTGCGCCCACGAGAAATCCTGCGATATCTTCGAATGGTGCTATTGTCGCTGACAATCCCACTCTGCACATTCCAGGTGAGAGACGCTGAAGCATCTCCATAGTCAGCGAGAGATGGACTCCTCTCTTGTTTTCAGCTAATGCGTGTATCTCGTCTATTATTGACCACTCCACGTTGCTAAGATGTGGTCTGAAGTTCTTTGACTGCAGAAGGATGGCCAATGATTCTGGCGTGGTGATCAAGATGTGCGGCTGAGTCTTCATCATCTTTGCCCGCTCTTTCGGAGAGGTGTCTCCTGTCCGGACGCCGATGCGTATGCCAAGCCGCTTTTCAGCGAGTTTTTCTATCTCCTTCAGAGGGGTCTTTAAGTTGTGTTCTATGTCATAATTGAGTGCTTTCAAAGGGGATATGTATACGCAGTACACCCTGTCTTCGAGTTGTTTCTTTTCAGCAAGATCGACCAGCTCGTTGAGGATTGATAGGAATCCTGTGAGTGTTTTTGTGGCGCCAGTAGGGGCTGATACTAGGATGTTCTGCCTGCAGTGTATGTCATACACACCGAACAATTGCGGGAGAGAGAGTGTCTTGAAACGCGAGAAGAACCACTTCTTAACGATAGGACTCAAAGTATTAAGAACAAGCTTTTCATCATCAGGCTTTTCCTTGAACTGGATAAGATCGCCTGGCATGTCTATTTTCTTTTTGCTGAATCCCTTCACCATTATGATATTGATATGAATCTCTTTTTACCATTTAAATACCTTATCTGAGCATGTCTAGTGGGGAGTGGGTCTGAGGTGGTTTATAAGGGTTTCTGTAGGGATTATGGTAATATCCAGTAATCCTGAGCCTTACTGTGCCTGCGCATAACATCGTTATGTACAATCGAGAAAGAGGGTGAAAAGTATAAAGGGACAATTTTTATATACAATAACATCTTAAGAAAATATGGAATTAGGAAAAACACTTTACATAACTGATAGAAAACAATGGCGTTCATGGCTCGCTAAAAACCAT
>DUGW01000217.1 GCA_013331125.1 Candidatus Woesearchaeota archaeon
ATATGTCAACGACTACCTGTCAGCAGGAGTGGCGGTGTCAAAGGATGAGAAATACAAGAAGATGGTAGAGTATGAAAGGACACAGAGACTGCTGACCATCTGGATGGCCAATCGCAAGTATCAGAAACGCCTGGCGATAGCAGAGAAGATAGCAGACAAGACACACTCAAGCAAACAGGAAGTGGTCAAGAACACATACCCATACATCAAAGAGATATTCAAAAGAGGCAAGGACAAAGAGATGATAGAGGCACTGACAGACCAGCTGGAGCTGGACAAGGAAGAAGTGGCTTACCTGAAGAAGTGAACCTGAACTGCAGATTCTATATATTCCCAAGCATTCCCAAGCATTCCAAAGGGCCCGGGAGGCGCAAACAACACAAACTATATAAATAGAAAAAGGTCAAATCAAGGCATAGAGGTAGGTATCAATGGCTGAATCCACTGAGAAGACAGAAAAGACAGCAAAAACAGAGAAGAAGGGAAAAACAGAGAAAGCAGGAAAGGCAGAAAAAGCCGAGAAGCCAGCAGCAGACAAAGGCGAATTCGGAATCGAAGAGATGGCCACATTCTGCAAAAGAAAAGGATTCGTCTTCCCTAGTTCTGAGATCTATGGAGGCATGGCAGGATTCTGGGACTATGGTCCATACGGAGCAGAGCTCAAAAGGAACATGATGAGCCAATGGTGGAAATACCATGTACAGTCAAGACAGGACATAGTGGGAATAGATGGAGCTATCATATCAAACCCAAAGGTATGGGTGGCATCAGGACACGTAGGCGGATTCGGAGACGTAATGATCGAATGCAAGAAATGCAACGAACGCGTGAGGGCAGATAACCTTATAGAAGACGCCAAAAAGATACAATGCGACGGCCTAAGCGCAGAGGACCTAGGAAAACTCATACAGGAGAACGAGATAAAATGCCCCAAATGCGGAGCATTCCAATGGCATGATCCAAAAGTATTCAACCTGCTGTTCAAGACAAACGTAGGAGCAGTCGAGGGAGAGAAAGCAGTAGCATACCTGAGAGGAGAGACAGCACAGATAATATTCGCAGAATTCAAGAATGTATTCGAGGTAAGCAGACTCAAACTGCCGTTCGGGATAGCACAGATGGGGAAAGCGTTCAGGAACGAGATAGCTCCAAGGAACTTCCTGTTCAGATGCAGAGAATTCGAACAGATGGAGATAGAATACTTCATACACCCGGAGAAAAAAGACGAATGCCCATTCTTCGACGAGATAAAAGACGAGAAGATACTGGTCTACAGCGCAGAGATGCAGGAGAAAGGCAATGAAGCCAAGATGATGACCGCAAAAGAGGCGCTGGACAGCAAGATCATAAAGAGCCCATGGCACGCATACTGGCTGGCGACAGAACTCAGATGGTTCAAGAGACTAGGTGCGAAGATGGAGAACTTCAGGATAAGACAGCACGGAAAAGACGAACTGGCATTCTATTCTTCAGACTGCTGGGACCTGGAGTACAAATTTCCGTTCGGATGGAAAGAGCTACAGGGAATTGCAGACAGGAGCGACTACGACCTGCAGCAGCACACAAAGCACAGCGGAAAAGACCACATGATACACGACGAAGCCACAGGGAAGAAGGTAATGCCCAACGTGGTGGCGGAGCCATCATTAGGTGTCGACAGGAGCTTCCTGGTATTCATGTTCGACTCATACAACGATGACAAAGAACGAGGCAACATAGTGCTGCACCTGCACCCGAAACTCGCACCGATAAAAGTGGCAGTGCTGCCGTTGGTCAACAAACTGAACGAGAAGGCACAGGAGATATACACAATGCTCAAAGATGACATGTTCTGCTTCTACGACAAGTCAGGAAGCGTAGGCAGACGATACGCAAGGATGGATGAACTAGGGACACCATACTGCGTCACGGTGGATTTCGACTCACTCGAGAAAGACGATGTAACGATAAGAAACAGGGATACGACAGAGCAGGTAAGGGTCAAAATCCCAGACCTGAAGGACGTATTGAGGAAACTGTTAAATACAGAGATGACATTCGACCAGCTCAAGAAGTAAATATTTCCAGAGAACGCATAAAAGAGTAAGGACAGACCACAATGGATGTCAAAAAAAGAGGAAAAAGCTTCATCATAAACTCCATATTTGTAATACTTATACTCACTTCTCTAGTCTTCGTGCTCAAGTCACAGATGCACAGCATAACAGGATACCAGGTGCTGGACGCAACAACAGCAAAGACAAAACTTGAGTCAGCACTCGCACAATCATCATTCGCACAGATGGTCACACAAGGGACCCTATGTGTGGCAGTCAATGACCCGCAGCAGCCGATAAGCTTCGAGGCAGTTAAATCAGGAGGCAGCTGGACAGTCACAGAAGAAGACGACCTGTTCTGTAAAGGACTGCAGAGCGAAGACGTAGTGTTGTTGTTCTCGAACTACGGAGACTACTCCAGCATGATGGACGACCCAAGCCCGAGGAACTTTGCACAGGGAGCGACAGTACAGACATTCCAGGTACTGCCATCAAGATATGTGGAGCTCGGAGGAAATGTCGTCTGCGATGCAACATTCAAGGTCAAATACTGCGATGCACTCAACCAGATGGCAGACGCAGACCAACTCATAGACGCAGACCTCGTATGCTGCATAGACTCACTGACAAGGGCACAGAGGAACAAACTCGAAGAGCATCTGAAGGAAGGACAATACTCTGACGAGATAGGTATACTACAGCAGCCATCATCAGGGATGGGGACAAACATCATATTCATACTCATAGTCATCGTCGTTGTTGTCGGCGGCGGAGTCGCAGGTATGAAGATGTTTGGAAAGAAGAAGACAAGCCCGACGGCTGCTCCGAGAGCTGCAGGTATGGGAGCAGCAATGCCACAGGGCTACGCCGCAGAGATGCCAGGAATGCAAGTTCCAGGCATGCCAGGTGAACAAGGCGGAGCAGCGGCAGGCGTAAGACCTGCACATGCAGGAGTACAGGCAGCAGGACTGGCATCACCAGAAGAGATGGGAAGAGACCCATTCCAGCGACAGACAGGAGGATCACAAGAACTTGAGGAATATGCAGTCGAGACATTACAGCAGGGATACTCGCCAGAAGAGCTGCTAGAACACTTCATAGACCAGGGATGGGACATGACAACAGCAAGGACAGCGATAAACAACGCAGTGACGCGGATCAACCAGGGTTACTGACTCCTGAAGCGCTTAAAAACCAAAGCACAACATTTTTAAACCGCGAAGACAAAATTCTGAACAAGATGAAAATAAGCGAATTACAGGCCAGACAGACAAATGTCGAGGTAGAAGGAGTGATAACACAGGTAGCAGAACCCAGGGAGTTCGAGAAATTCGGAAAGAAAGGGAAAGTGGCAAACGCCATGCTGCAGGATGATTCTGGAGAGGTCAAACTCTCATTATGGAATGAACAGATAGACCAGGTCAAGACAGGAGACAGGGTGAAAGTGCAGAAAGGCTATGTGGGAGAATGGCAGGGAGAGCTGCAGCTGACAACAGGAAAGTTCGGGACACTAGAGGTCCTCGGCAGCGGAGCAGTGGAGAAGAAGCCAGAAGTGAAACCTGCAGAGCCACCAAAGAAAAAAGACCTGCCGCCACCAGATGAGATGGAAGTCACAGAAGACAATCTTGAAGAGGCAGAGGCGATAGCAGGCTACAAGGACGAGCCAGAAGATAAAGAAGAAGACGAAGGACTAGATGTAGAAGAGGAAGAGATAAGGTAATTCTCATTTTATCAAGTTACATAGTGGGATAACAATGGATGATGGTGTATACGAAGTTGTTGAGCCAAAGAAGAGAGACCTTGTTCTGAGGATGTATGATTGGGGACGAGATTCAGTCCAAGGAATCGGCGAATTCGCAAAAGGTCTTGTTGTAGGATCAATCGTGCCTTACATGATACCTACAGCTATACGTGTGGGGAACCAACCCCTCTATACTGATCCTGATACGAACGAAGTGCCGGGAATCATCATCGGAACAGTCGGATCCTTTTTCCTGACAGGAGCACTGAT
>DUGW01000108.1 GCA_013331125.1 Candidatus Woesearchaeota archaeon
TATGTCCTCTATCTTGTCTACATGTCCTAGGTGTGTCTCGATCAGGCGGTCAAGGTTCTCAGCAGCATACACTCGGGTCTCGACTTCAGGGTCAGCCATCGCTCGCCTGTATAAGTCTATGGCGCTCTGGTGTCCGAGGAACGGCAGGCACGCAGGCAAGGCAAACGCTGCGCATGTGTTGTAATATCCTTTCTCGGTGCCGAAGGCATCCTCAAAGACATGCCTTATGAACTTCCTTTTCCTGTCAGGTTCCAGGGCACGGAGTATCTCTTTCTTCTGCTCTTCTGTGAGCTTCCCTCTCCGGACCTTTTCATCTAATGTCATTCTTTCTTCTTTTTCTCCTTCAACTCGCTCTTATGTATCTTCATCATCTCTTTCAGGACTTCTTTGCTCCCTCCTGTCATCGGGTATAGCATCTCTGCCGTCTCTCTCGGCTGCACTTTCGCCCTTGCATACCTGAATGCTGCCAGAAGCTGCTGTGCATTCTCATATCTCATCTCTGGATTGAAGTTCACGCAGTTGAGCACCAGCTCCCTCAGTTCTGGCTGGGAAGGCCCCATCTCTGTGAGCATGTAAGCCATTTTCTGTTTATGTGCTTCGTATACCTCTCCATACCTTGATTCTTTGATGCTGTTGGGATTATAGTCAAATGGTACATTTTTCCCTGTGAACATCCTCCACAGCACGAGTCCCATGCTGAACACATCATCCTGATATGTTGCCTTGTGGGTAAGCAGGAGTTGAGGGCTTGCATGCGACCTTCCATGCGTGAACATCGTCGCGATATTGTCATCTTTCAGAGCTACAGGTTTGCATGTCTGCAGGTCCCCTATCACTGCTAGGTTGCTGTCACCTGTCACGAATATGTTTGCTGGCTTGATGTCCCTGTGTACCAGTCCCTGGTCATGGATGTATGCAAGACCCTGCAGGATCTTCTCTCCTGTCATCCAGAAATCCACATTCTTCAGGTTATGCTCCAGGCTTCCTCTTTCGTAATATGGCTGGACTACATATATGCGGTCTCCATAGATCCCTTTGCCGAAGAGCCTTGCTATGTTGGGGTGTGTCAGTCTCTCTAGATTGGCGATGTCTGTCATGAACATGTTCCTGAGACTGGATGCTCCGCTGTTCTGTGAGTCTTTCAGTACATGCCCTGTCGCTTCTTCATCCCTCATCAGTTTTATTGCCACCCTGTGGTCGCTGTTGACCCTGGTCTCCGGGTCTTTCTTGCTGGCGATCAGCACTTCATCAAACGCGAAGTAGACATCGGAAGACGCTCCCTCATCAGATATCTTCGAGACTATCAGATAACCTGGTATGTCAAGGTTCAGGCACTCTTCGATCTCTGATATCTGTTCTGCCTTGTTGGCAAGAGCTATTGTGTATAGCTTTGCGAAGGCTGTCTGTGCATCCTCTGATCTTCGTGAATTCCTGAGTACTCTGCGCATAGCATCCATCTTGGATTCTGTCGGTCTGAGAGGTCTGACTTTTGTCATCAGTTCTTTTATTGTCCCGTACTCAAAATCATAGAGAGGCAGTCTTTCACTGTCTCTTGCAGCATAGACGAAACTTCTGACCAATAGGGGTATCCATGGGTTGTTGTTGTCCAGCTTTGCTATCTCTTCGATGAGGTAGATGACTGTTTCAGGGTCCCTTGATGCAAGTAGCGGGAAGTTCGGGCATGGGTACTCATCCTTTCCAGGTGGTGAGATATTCCCTCCCTGTCTCCATGGGATGATGGGAAGTCTTATGCCGTCGCCTTTCATCATCCGGCCGACCTTTTCAGTCGCATAGTCGTACAGCATTTTCTGTTTCAGTTCAGATGATGAGGCAGCCCTTAGGTCCGGTCTTGGGACTTTTCTATGATCAGTCTCGACCAGGCTTGTGGTATTTTTTCTCTTCCTTCCTTCCCCGTCGGGGGTCCGTCTGAAGAGGCTGAGGCTGTCTTCTTCATCCTGGCAGCAATCTCCATCATTGACTCTGCATCATCTTCTGCCATATCTTCTGCCATGTACATCAGTATCACTTCATCGAGTGATTTCTCTGATATCAGTTCGCTTCCGAATATTGAGTCTGGGACATGACCTTCAGTCTGTTGTTTCGGCTCTGCCGGTCTGCAGTTGTTGCCTGCGAATTCTGGGTGGTAATTGTTTTCCCCTGTGTATCTCATGATCATCGCTAGCGATTCAGCAAACGCATCTGTGATTATTATCCCTTTCTGGGTTGAATATATCTTCCTGAGCAATGCAAGAGCATAAGCTCCTCTTCTTTCTCCTTCTAGCTGCATGGTTGCCCTGTTGATCTCTTCCTGATGGGTGCCTAAGACCCTTTCGATATCTTCATCGTCAATCTCTTCAAAACTCATCTCTCGACCTCGCTATTGCTGTGATACTGTCTGTCGAACTGTTCCTTCAATCCAGGATTTTTCTGGAGATCCGCAATCATCTTTCTTGCTACCGTCTCGTCGTGCTGATATGCTGCATCAAATGCCTCTTTCAGTTCTCTCGCATCTGTATACCGATCCTCAGGGTTGTATGCAAGGCATTTCCTGACGACATCAACTATCTTTGTCGAAGTATGTTGAGGTATCTGGGAGATCAACGCATTGACTGTGTTTTCATAATGCCTCTGCCTTGCTTTCTTGTTTGCCTTCTTTAGCTCTTCCCTTGTCATTCCTATGCTATACTTCTGTCGGGTCAGCATCCTTACCATCACAAGCCCCATCGAGTATACATCAGACCTTTGGTCGGCTTTATGGTACAGTAGTGTCTCTGGGGCTGCATGTGAACTTCCATGGGTAAGACCTATACCTTCATATCTTTGGGCAATCTTCTTGAACCCTGCATTCTCCATATCTTCGATCTTCCTGCATGTTCCGAAATCTCCGACCACGGTCCTTCCGTCCTCTGCGACGAAGATATTCGCGGGCTTTATGTCCCTGTGCACTCTTCCTAACCTATGGATCTCTGCAAGACCATTCAAGGTATCCCTTATTGTCCGTTCAAAATCTGCGTCAAGATGCGTTTCAAGACTTCCTAACCCATAATACTCTTGAGCGATATACATCCGCCCTTCATGTATCCCTGCATCGAGGATCTTTGCCAGGTTAGGATGGCTGAGTCTCTGAAGCTCTTCAATATCATTCTTCCACATGATCTCAAAGCTTGCGCCGCCTTTCTGTTCATGCTCTTTGACCCTTTCATCCTTGTCATCCATAACTTTGAGTGCGACAGGTTTTTTGATTCCGATCTGTTCCCATAAGAGGTTCCTTGCCTTGTACACCTTGCTTGTTACGCCTTTTGTTTTGGTCTCTTTCTTTGTCGGGATGTAGTTTGGCACCCCGAGATCGCTCAGTTCCTTTATCTCTGCGAGATTCTTTGCTTCTGCCTCTGCGAGTATCCTCATTGCTTTTCTGTAGTCTGCAGGAGGATCCAGGACTAGCGTTGTTAGTTCTGCCTTCAGTTCTTCTTCTGGCCGCAGATTGCCGTCTTCGATTGCATATCTTGATTCAAGATACTCTTCCAGGAATGCCCTTTCCTGGTCATGGATATGTGTTGACGGATAACTTGCTGTATATATCATGTGATGGATGCCTCTGGCAGCATTTCTTTCCTTCCTTACATCGCCGCTTGACATGCCTGCAAGCATGGCTTTGAGATATTCACTTGGTCTTTCATCGCAAAGACGCATCTCAAGGCCTATCATGAAATGCTGGTATTGGTGATTGTCAGCTGTTTCTGTTTCTTGTTCGGCCCAGTATTCATTGACCATCTCTGTGACGAGGTCGGCTGCTCTGGCAACCAGTTCTTTCCCGTCGTCGGGTGATGCTGATTTGATCATCTCTTCTGCTCCTTGTATGCCTTGTCTCAGCAGTTCTCTAGCTGTATGCAGATATCTTCTGATGTCTGTATCTACGAACTTCCGCAGCAACCGCACTGCCGCTTCGCTGACAGCAGGGCGGTTCTCATCTATGTATTCATTGATGTGCTCGGCAAAATCATAAGGTCCTGATGCTGCAAGGGTCTGTACAAATCTGGCTAAAGGCATGGTTTCAGGCTCATGATCTTTGAGGTCTTCGAATGATGCTGCGATATGATCGACATATTCCTCTGCCTTCCTGAGATCTTTCTTCAGGAATTCAGCTCTTTCCCTCAGGTCTTTCTGCATATGCTCGTCCAGTCTTTGGACAAGTTCCTCCATGCCTGGAGTAGGTTCATAAGCCAGGCGGCCTGCGATGATCTTCACCGCTTCGTCACGTGCATAAGGGTTTGGGTCGTTGATTGCCGCTTCAAGATACTGAAGTTTTGCATCTTTATCCTGGTCGCTGAGGTATTGGATGCTCTCTATTCCTTTAAGCCGGATAGCATCGTCGTTGTCACTCATTGCCTTCTCTACGATATGTCTGATTGCGGCATACTGTCTGCGTTTCCAGAGACCTTCTATCATCTCAAGGGCATATGATCTTGTCACGCAGTCCTCATCGTCCATGAGCGCGTCGAGGAAAGCTTCTGGCCTTGTATTTGTGGTCACAAGATCTCCCATCACTGCTTCGAGTGTGTCTCTTCTGTATGCTTCCTTGGGCAACATGTCTTTGAAAAGTTCAAGTGCTGCGTCCGGGTCAGCCAGTGCAAGTTTCGGCAGTTCCTGGAAGGCGTTATGTCTGATGAAATGCGAAGGGTGTTCAGCAACTTCCCTGAAATACCTCGCTGCCTGCTCTGGATACTGGGTTGCTATCATCGATAGGTTCTGGCAGGCGATCATTGCACGGGTGTTCAGTATGCCCCGATATTCAGAGTGTATGACATCTGAGAAAATCCTGAATGCTTCTTCCGGGTCCATCTGTATGATGCCTTCCAGCATCAGTGGGGTCTCAAAAGAAGGTTCTTCTGATCTTTCCTGGCTGGCGGGTGTCTGGACTTTCCTGTTTAGCTCTATGATGACGTCATCAGGCAGTCCTTTGTTGTATGCTGTCAGAGAGGCGACTTCACGTGCTGCTTCTTCTCTTACCGAAGAGTCTTTATCCTGGAGGCCCTGAAGCACCACCTCAAGGGCAAGTTCTAGATTATCATAATATGCCGCACTTCCGACTATCTCTTTCCTCACTTCTGGGTGCGGGGAGTTCATGTATGTCCTGATTGCTTCATCGAGGAATTCTTCGCTGATTATGTTCAACTCTTGCGTCATTGATGCTGTGACTTCCCTGATATGTCTGCTTGGATGATTGATGCCCTGCAGGTACAGTCGCTTTATGAGTTCCTGCCTTCTTATGTGTTCAAGTGTCCCGAGTATCTCTTTCTTTGGATATCTCGGGTATTTCTCTTCAAGTGTGTGATGATGCTTCTTGTTGGTTTGCTCAGTCATTCTGGTTGCCTCCATCACACCTTCTTTCATTTCCATACAGCCTGACAAGTTCTTCCATCACTTCCCTGTCATGGCCTATATCTTCATACATCTCTCTTGCTTTCTCTTTAGGGTCATAGTTCCTCGGCCTTATCTTCCTGAATGCCTTCAGCATCTCTCCGGCATCCTGATACCTGTCTTTCCTGTGGTAGCATAGGCTCTTTGCGAGAAAGAATCTGAGTTCCTGCTCATCTATCTGTCCCAGCATGTGGCTGAGATTCCTTTCATGATGCATCCTCTCTACACTTTCTTCGCGTCTGAGGACTTCTTCAATATCATAAGGGAGATCTTTTCCGGTGTACAGTCTCCAGAGTGTCAGTCCCAATGAGAAGACATCGCCGGTCCTTGCTATGACTTCGCCCCTCATGACCTCAAAAGGTGCATGGCTTGTTCCATGGGTGTGTCCTCTGAATGACTGGTCTGGACCCTCGCTCCATACATATTTACATGTCTGAAGGTCTGCCAGGACAATCCTTTTTTTACCCTTGTCCCACAATATGTTTGATGGTTTGATATCTCTATGGACTATGCGCTCTGAATGCATGTAGCTTACGGCGTCCAGGATCTGTTCACTTACATCCCAGAAATCGACTTTTCCTAGGAAGTTCTCAAGACTTCCTGCTTCATAATATTTCTGGAGTATGTAGCTTCTTCCATTGGCGACTCCTTTTCCCAGTATCCTTGCGATCGCTGGGTGGTTCAGGTCTTCAAGATAGGAGGCGTCATTGTAGAATATCTCTTCAAGCTTGTCCTTCTTATACCTCATCATGCCCAGGACCCTAGGATGCAGTTCTTCTTCTGGTTTCATTATCTTGACTGCAATTTCTTTTCCTATGATGCCTGTGACCATATCATCTTCTCTGGGCACGCTGAACCTTCTGTCACGTGCCTTATAGACATATGATGTGCCTCCTTCCGCTATCCTGCACATGGCTATGACACCAGGTATCTCGATGTTTGCGGCTTCAAGTGCATCATCGACAGTGACTGCTTCGCCTTCATATGTTATGTCTACAAGTTTCTTGAATTTCAGGACTGGTTCGGGTCCGCTCCTTACCTCCAGTAGGATTTCCAATAGTCTGTCGACACTGGTCTCTGGTCGGTCCATTCGTGAGAAAAACATGGTGTATGCCTGGGCAAATGAATTTTCAGCATCCTTTATCCCTGTTCTTCCCTTCTGCATCAATGTTGATCCCAATATGTTGAACAGTTTTATGAGTGCAGGATTCTCTCTGTCCTCTTGACCTAGCCTGAGCATTGCCGAGACCAGTATTGCTGGTTGTTTCCTTGCCATATCCTTCAGGTGCTCATCGACAGGTTCTTCATTGCATCTACGGTATCCTTCACTTGCAAAGTATTGTTGATGGTCTTTTCCTTTTTCTGCTTCCTCTGCCAGGACATCTTCTATCTTCATCTGTCTGTTTGTTCCCTCAAAGACTGTATACTCTTCAGGGGGTGTTGGATCGACTATGTGGCATATGCCTCCTTTGTCCTGGTAGTCATCTCTTCCTGTCCATCTTTTGACTGCTGCGAGACATTCATCCATCGTCTGTGATCTTGTTCCCCACTCTGGTCTGAACACCTCATTGAACAGTCCCAGCAGGTAGAGTTTCCTCTGTTCACGTAGACAGACCTCTTTTGCTGCTCCCATGACTTCCTTCATTATTTCAAAGAGTTCTTCTGCAGTCACCTCCTCTTCAGGGTATGGGAAGCCGTTCATCTTGAGACGGTCTCTTATCTTCATCTCTCCACCCCCTTCTCTTCATCTTCAGAGGTGGCAGGCTCCATACGCTCTATTTCTTGTCCCAGCTCATACTCGTGCATCCTGAGTATGGCTTCCTCTACTGCGTGTGACTTGTTCCTGTATCGTCTTTTCCTGAGAAGTTCCCTTAGCTTTTCCAGCGTGCTTTCTTCGATCGAGACGCTTACGCCCAGCTTCATCCTTATGATTATGTATTATGGATATTTAAATCTTCCTATTTTGTCACTACTTTACAATAACAACAAAAAACCCTTTCCAGGCCCCCTCGAGCCCTATTTCGGTTACATTTATATATCACCGCTCCAAAAGCAAAGGTATAGAAAAACTGCGTTTTCCGGAACATGAAGAAGATAATAGCATTCGATTTTGACGGCACTCTGATAAAGGCTGAGCCTGCAGAGACTGCCCAACAGGAATGGTTCAATGTCATGGGCTACCTCCTGAAGAGTCCGAAGGTCAAGAAGCTCGCAGGCAACAAGGACTATTTCAGGGATGTCTTCAATGTCCTTGAGAAGTACACTGGCCTTGACCAGAAGGTCCCTCTTGACCGCCAGGTCATGACCCGCTTCGCCAGGAACCTTTTCCAGATGCTCTACCTTGCCAACATCCGCAAGGTCGGCAAGGCTGCGTTCTATGACGGTCTGATAGATATAATAGTTGATCATAAGGTGAATCATTCCATCGCTCTTGTCACCACCGCTCCTGAGGACAGTGTCGAGCCTGCCCTTGAGATCGCGAAGATAAAGGATCTCTTTGACTTCATCGTCAAGAGCCCTGTCGATCAGCAGCCCAGCAAGCTCGAGGTCTTTGCTCCTTTCGTCAAGAAATATGGCCAGCCTATGCTCTACGTGGGCAACTCTGTCGAGGATGGTGAGGCCTGCAAGGAGCTTGGCATCCCTTTTGTCCTCTGCATGTGGGGCAAGTATGATGAGGATGCGAAGAGGTTCGCGAAATACAAGATCAGGTCCCCTGAGGAGCTGAAGAGCATAATAAACATTGAGTCGTAGGTGTTTGATATGGCATCTGAGATAGGTTTTGCATTGGCTGGACTCATCGTCCTGCTTTGGGGCGTCTATGGCGTCCTCCAGAAACGCATCGTCCACAGGTTGGGCGAGTACATGTGCATGTTCCTCAGCCACGCGGCTGCGACATTGCTTCTTGTAGTGACCGGTCTTTTCATGGTCACCTGGAAGCTTCCCCAGAACTTCACCTCTGCAGTCATCCTTGTCATGGCCTTGCTTGCTGTGACTGGTTTCTACCTCATGCATCGGGCTATCAATCTTGGCGGCATCTCTGTCGTAGCTGTATGCCTTGCCAGCGGGGTGCTGTTCTCAACAGTCCTCTCCTGGGTATTGTTCGATGTCAAGCCTGAGCTGTTGAACTTCATAGCGATACCTATCCTTGTAATAGGTGTCCTTTTCTCCATGGTGCGCGTCTTCAAGCTTCCCAAGAGGCTTGAGTGGGGTGCTGTCGAGGCCTTCTTCAAGGGCGAGTCTGTCGAGAAGGCATCCATGGTCGCTATCGTCGCCGGTGCCCTGTTCGGGTTCTACAGGCTGGCATTCTTCTTCACTGCCAAGGACATAGGCACCCACAGGACGATCATCTACAGTGCCATAGTGATGTTTATCTTCCTGCTTTTCCCTTTCCTCGGGAAGTCTGTAAAGCAGCTTTTCAACAGGCCTAAAGATGATGATTGGAGATGGCTCGGCATATCTGTAGGTAGTTACGGGGTCGCTGCAGTGACCTTCTTCTTCGCCCTGACCAAGCTCAAGATAGACGAGGCCCTTGGCATCGTCATATTCTTCCCGGCAATCGCCATATTGTTGGCCATCACCCTCCAGAAAGAGAGGTATAAGCTGTGGCAGTATCTCGGTTTCCTGCTGGCTGTAATGGGCTATGTGATGATACTGTTATGATTCCAAGCAAAACAATTGCCGTCGTCGCCTTTTGTGAGGCCTTACTTGCATGGGACTTCGCGCCCGAGCCGGGGGATGCCCCATCCGGGGAGGCAGGCCCTTAAGATAAATACTCGAAGCCGAGGACCGGCACCAACACAAAGCATAGAGAAACAGGTTGATTAAGAGAAAAATAAAAAGAAAAAAGTATGTTCTTACCCTGAGCAGCTTGCCAGGCATGCCTTCTGTGCTGGTCCTGCCGGAATCTGTGCGCACATGCTGCATGGTGCTGCCTGGGCATCTCCTGAATAGGTGGCTTCTGCCCCCGCATTAGGAGGGACGTAAGGTTCACTGTCAGAACCTGCTGCTGCCTGCTGCTGCATCTGTGCCATCATCTGGTTTGTAAGGTCCTGCATGCTCTGGCAGTTCTTTGCGTCAGCGACTGATATCCTTGGTTTTGCGCCGCTGGTGCCGTAATCGACCAGCCTGGATAGGGTCTTTCCGTTGACTACTGTCTTCACCATGCCGAACGGCACTTCGCTTGATACCCATACCTCTGTGCCTGCCATATCAAATATGGCAACATCAAATGTCTTGCCTTTCGGTGTCGTATATGTGCCGTATCTCATGCCTGGGAAATCCTCAGGATATTGTTCATCATTTTTCGGCACTGCATCCTCTGGCACTTCTCCTGGTGTCAGGCATATTATCTTGCCGTCCATGTCCATGACGTATTTAGAGACTTTCTTGGTGTCTTTGTCAAACCATATCTGGCTTGTCCTCTGCACATTCTCGCCTGGTGCCTGGAAGACATATTGGAACATGAATGTATCGCCGTCGACCCCGATGACTTCCATCCTTGTTGTCATCTTCTGTCCGTTGGCATCCATCTCCATCTCTGACCACATGCCTTCTTTCCATGCCATGAATCCTGTGTATTTGCCGACTGTCTTTTCCACGACAGCCTCTTTGACCTTCTCACCGACGCTCCTGTCGTCTCCTGAGTCTGTGCCTGTCTCAGTGCTATCTTCGCATCCTGCAATCATTATTGCTGCAAGGATGAGTATAAGTCCTAGAAATGCTAATCTTTTCTTCAAATCATACACCCCCGGAAATTTTCCTTCTAGAACAAGGGACTGCTTGTTTAAATAGTTTACTCAAGGATAAGGTCCAGGAACGCAGGCTTATACCTTCTTTCCGAACTCTGGGATGTCTTCCTTGCGTCTCTGCTGTTGAGGGGTCTGCTGATGGCTATAGTGCTGTCCTGGCTGGTGCCTGTAATGCCCTTCTGGCTGCACGTATCTGTGCGCGCTACTGCCTGATGTCTGCCCTGCCCCTCCGAGCTCTTTCGGATGTGCGGGCTGATCTCTTCGGTAGTCTTTGGGATGGCTCACCAGTCTTGCTCCGTACTTGTCCTGCATGTGTTTCTCCTGATGCTGGAGATGCACTATCTGTAATGCTTTCCTCTCTGCTCTCAGGACTGCCAGGCCGTAGTTCTTTAGCTCCCATCCGAACAGGAAGAAGTATACGCAGAACGCGAGTGTCCAGTTGGAGAACTGGTTTGAAACCAGGAATACTGACAGGAGATTCCCTAAAGACGAATCTATGATGACCTCCATCGAGACTATCCTTATCACAAAATAGTATATTATCAGTATCAATGATCCTGTGAACAGGGTATTGCCTACCACTTTCCATTTTCCGAACCTGTTCTTCTCTGCTATGAGTTTCACTATCGAGCCAACTATCAGAAGCGATGCTCCGACGATGAACAGCTGTCCGTATGAGTTCCAGGCGAACAGTCCTGCGCTTATGGTCGGCATCATCCCCATCCGTGTCGACATATAACTATTGAGGTGGAACGCTGCCAGTATCTGCAGGAGTACGATGCATAATATGCCTACTATTGCAGGGACGTATATGTTCCTCCCTATGTCTATTATCAGTTTGCCTTTGGTCCTTGTCGTCCATAGCTTGGCTCCGAACCCGACTACGGTCAGTATTATCGCGATTATGAGTGTCAGCGTGAAGCTGAACGTCCCGAAGATGTATTTGAACGGGAACGACTGGCCCAATGCATTGAGCATCGCTGTCACCTCTGCGCCTGTGGCAGTGGCGGCGAACCCGCTGGTCGTCGAGACCTGCTGCATTATCCCGTACCAGGCCCATTTCATGTTGAACCAATTGACTCCCATGAGGATTATGATGAAGGCTATCCCTGCCATCATTATCTCGTTTATCATCTCTTCAGCTATCCTCGTAGAAAGCTCTTTCTTCCTCTTTTTTTTCTGCGGGTCCTGTTGCATGTTATCCTTCCTGATTCTACTGTTTATAAAATTTTTGAGAGAATGATCGTCATTTGCTGGCCTGCCTTTCAGTGTTAAGGCACCTTTACCATCATCTGCAATGGCTCGTCGTACTGCATGTCTGACACTGGCGGGTTGTCTGTGGACCCGTGGA
>DUGW01000079.1 GCA_013331125.1 Candidatus Woesearchaeota archaeon
CAGTTCCTTCTTGATGCTGGTTATGATAAGGCCGAGGTTGAGAGTTCTGTCCAGTACGTGATCAACACTGAGAGGAATCCTGAGCTTGCTGAGCAGCAGCGTATCCAGCAGCTTGCTAATTATATCCAGACCCAGGTCGGTCGCGGTTATGACCGTCACGTCATCGTTAATTTCCTGATACAGCGCGGCTATCCTTACTATGAAGTCAATTCTGCCATTAACATCATCAAGGCTCCTCCTGCCGAGGCTAAGATTGAGCATAAGCTTGGTCTTCTGGCTCTTGTGACTGTGATCCTTGTCACCGTCGGTATAGGCATATTCTATTTCAGTGCTTTTATGGAGCCTGCGGTCCCTGCCAAGCTTCTTGACGTCACGACTAACAAGCTTACTACGATTGTCAAGCCGGGTGATGAGCTCAATTTCCAGGTGAATATTGTGAATCTTGGTGAGATCAGGCGTTATGATGTTGTCCTTAATTATGAGATTCTTGAGAAATCGACGAATGATGTTGTCGCTCAGATTGGTGAGACTGTCGCGATCTCTACCTCTACCCAACGTGTTGTCTCTGTTCCTATTCCTAAGAATGCTAAGCCTGGCAAGTATCTCTTGAAGGCTGTCGCTAGTTACGAGGAGTTCAATGCCACTTCTGGCTTCTTGTTCGAGCTCTTGCCTGAGGCAGAGGCTGTTGCCATCGAGAAGGAGGTTGAGGCTTTGATACCTGAAGAGGTCAAGGAGGTTGTGCCTGCTCCAGAGCTTCCTGCCCCCGAGGTCCCTGTGGTAGCTCCTCCTGTGCCTCCGACAGTCCCTGCTCCTACACCGACCTTGCCGGAAGTCACCGTTCCTAAGACTGAAGAGGACATCTTCCGTTCCAAGACCCGTGCCGAGGCGATTGAGTATGTCAAGGCCATATCCATACGTGATCCTGCCAAGGCCATCAGTCTCTGTAAGAGCTTCCAGTATGATAGCCAGCAGGGTCAGTGCATAATTGAGCTTGCAAGGTTCAAGAAGGATCCTGCCTATTGTATGAACATCAACACGACTGTGAGCAGGGATTCCTGTATAATGCAGTTGGCTGTTGAGACTGGTGATACCTCTGCCTGTGATAAGATATCTGATGCTAATATCCGGCTTGGTTGCGATATCCTGAAGAACTCGAATGCGCAGATGGGCAAGTATGTCCCTGCAGACGTGAAGGCTCAGTTGCCTCAGGTGACATTGACTATCCCGGCAGGTATCAACGTTCCGCAGCAACCTCCAACTACCTAAAATATATATGAAGAGTCAGCTAAAGACATAAGCTGAAAGATATATGGGGTGTATGGTCTGTTTTTGCGGTTGAATAGAAAGGCGGTCTGCGTTGTTCTTTGCTTTGTTTGTTGTTCTGTGCGCTCACACCAACATCTAGCTCAGGCGTGGCGTCATCCGGTCTATGTATTTTGATGTCAGATTGACTATCTGTGATGATTCTTCAAGGTCCTCTATGAGATTCGGTATCGGTAGTTGTATCAGTGTCATCTCAAGCATCTTTGCGTTCTTGAGTTTGGATTCTTCTACCCGCCATGCTCCGAACTCCTCAGGTATCTCTATTCCGCCGCTTATTGACATGTCCATGACCAGTGGTTCTTCTGGGACCCATGCTTCGGAATTGCATTTCCCGTCTGTCCCCTTGCTGTAGCATCTCCAATGTGGTGCTATCGTGGTCTCTTTCTTATCGAAGAGGTTCCCCTCGAAGGTATATTCCCCTGGAGCGAGATTGAGTTCTGTCCTGAATATCCCGCTTTCGGGGTCCAGGATTATTATCTGTGTCTGTTCTGGGAACAGCTCTCCCTCACCCTGCACCCTCGATATCCTCAGTATTAACATGTCTGTCGGGTCAAGATCTGACTTACTTCCTGGCTCCAGGACCGTGGTGTAGTTCCCTCTCCATTCGTCTGCGGGATCTATGTACAATACGTTCCTTGTGAATGATAGTTTCTTGAATGTTGTGTTTACATGGTAATATTTTTTCAGTGATATGGTCTCATTTATCGTTATGTTGGGCATGCTTGTCATCTTCGGGATGTATTTGGTCATGTGGCCGTCCACTTCTATTGATATATATCCTCCGTTCATGCATATAGGCAGTTTTGCCTCGAATAATGAGGAGTTTGTCTTTATGTCGGTCTCTGTCTCTCCAAGATCACATGCTGCATGCATTCCGCATCCGAATGATATCCTGGCCCTCTCGATCATCGTGTCTGGGTCTTCTGATGTGACGTTCAGGTATAGGTCCGCCCCGAGTTTCTGTTTTTCTGAGCAGAAGAGTGTTGATGTTGTCAGGCTGTTCATCACTTCTGGTGGTGATCCTCTTTCATCGTATTGTCCTTGTTCATCTACTGTGAATTCATATACGGGCGTATAGGGCCCTATTGTGCCTATTCCCAGGAGGAAATCTCTGAGGTTCTTGTTGTCTTTTACATTGCCTTCTAGTGCGAACATGTAGCTGTATCCTTCTCCGAAGAAGTCATTATCGTTCCTTATCTCCACTATTACGGGCCATGACACATCATAGTAGAACTTGTATTTCTGCATTATCACCGGAGCTGCCAGCAGCAGGTTCTGTCTCTCTGAATCGTATGCAGTGAGTATCTCTCCCTGATTCGGGGTTATGTCGAAATATATCGGCCATCCGAAATAGTAGAACTTCGCTTCCATATCATCTGCTTCTACTGGTATGTTAAGGTTCATCGAATTGTATGCTGATCTTTCTATCAGGCTTGCTCCTTGGTATTGTGGGTTGTTTGTCTTGTTCAATCTCAGCATCGGCGTGTATGTATTGAGTATCTTCTGGACCTCTTTTTTTGCTGCGGTCTTTATCCATATGCGTTTCACGAAGCTCTGTTCGTTTAGGTCGAATGGTGGTAGCTGTTTTGTGTTTGGTCCTGAATATACGCTCACCAGGTTCATGAGTGAGTATTCCAGGTATGTCATGAGGTTTTCTCCGTATGCGATGTTCCTTGCCTGGGTCATTATCTTTAGCAGCCTTACTGGCTGTCTTATCATGAACTCTTTCACGTTTGTTGTCGTCCCGCTTAGCGTGACGTCGAGCGGGTATGTTGTCTTTATCGCTACATCATTCTGCGTCAGGACTGTCTCTGTCTGTATAGGCCCTGTCGGCACCACCCTGAAACCTTGTGCTCCGAAACCCGAGAATTGGTCCAGGCATTCTTCCAGGTTCTTGTTCACATAGGTGTTTATCTGCCTCTCTACGTCTTCCTGTCTTGGCATGTTCTCGTTTGTCATCCTGCAGTCTATGCAGTCTGTCCGGCTTTTGAGGTACCAGTAATATGGTATGAATGATGATTCCCGGTCGTCGAACTGCACTCCGTCTCCTTCGTATGGCCTTAGTATATTGTTGTCAAAGTTCTTTTTTGCGTATGTTCGGTCCCAGGGATCTATCCATCCTGAATGCCTGCCTAGTTTCTCTATTGCCTCTTTTGATACCTGGGTCATGCATTCTTCCACGAATTGCTTGACAGGCCTCACTTGGTTCGGCACCTCTTCTGCTACGAGTTCTATTTGTGTCTCTGTGACCTGTTCTCTCTGCCCTACAAAATAATATATGAGTGCGGCTGTAGCCACTAAGAGGACTCCCAGTATCAGGAATATTGTCAGCTGCGCTTTCTTTCCCATGAGAGTCTTTCGCTGTCTGGTGTTTGTCTTCTCTCTTTTCATGTGTTCAGCCCTAATTTTATCTGTAGGTTATGGAAATGGTGTCTTACAAGTGTCATCCACACCAATACCAGCACCACCAGTGCAAGCACTGCTGGCAGCATGAGTGGTGTCCGGAATAGCGTCAGGTCAAATATGGCATATGTCAGATTGAACCCGGCAACCAAGGTGGTGATCTGTAATATGATTGCCAGCGCATAATGGTGTATCTTGATGAATGGTCTTGTGAATGCATATTTGAGCGTCTTCAGGAAACTGTCTGTCGTGTATGAGTATGCTATCTGGTATGTGAATGGGAGTGTGAAGATATAGGATATCAACACCAATAATATGTATGAGGTCCTTATGAATGCCAGTGTGAAGAAGAATATGAATAACCATACGGCTGTGATTATCAGGTTCATGTAGAACATGTTTAGCAGTTTTTTGATGGTTATCTTTTCATTTTTGACCCTCGCCCAGAGGTATGCGTTCCCCATCGCGCATCCTGCGCTTGCCAGCAAAACAAACACGAGTGCTCCTATCCCCAGCCTTTTCGCTGCGAAGTACGTGGCTTGCTTCGCTGTTGATATCTGTGCTTCAAGGAGGTTCATGTCCAATCCTAATATCTCGCTCCCTTGTGTCTGCATCATATCAACTGATTTCTGGAATGCTGGTGCTGCTGAGATGAATTCAAAGTATCCGCCCCTGAATATCAGTATGCCTGCTCCCAACGCTACGAAGAAGAATAGCAAAGTTCCGAGATCAGCCAGTGTATAATATATTGTCTCTTTTTTCCATGTCTTTCTATAGCTGTCTAGGTATGCGTTCCCCTCTTTTTTCCCTCTTTTTTTGCTTGCTCGGCCTTTCATGTTTTTGAGCTTAGTCGAATGTTCCTAATGGTACGACCGGCACCTCCAGTCTTAGGTTGGCTTCCTGGACGAATAGTNNGTTATGTATGCCTTGAAACCTGAGAATCCGCTTGTCGGGGTGGCTGATCCGGATTCTACTACCTCTTTGGCGCCGTTCACCCTCACCGATACCTCGTAGTTGACTGTTGTGGTGAGTGGTTGTACATACCATGATACCTGTGTCACTGTGGTATTGTCTGGCAAGACATCTGTAGTCTCTGCCTGTAGAGTGACTATTGTCTCTGCTGAGAATGCCTCTAGGAATACTCCTTCGCCTGACCTGGAAGATGATCCAGAGACACCGTCTGGCATCTTTTCCTCTGNNATCCTACGTTTGTTAGCAGTATAACTGACAGTAACACGGCTGCCATGATTACGTTTGTCTTTTTGTTCATGTTCTCACTGTTGTGTTAATTGGTCCATCGTGTCGTCTATCCCTTCGCAATAATCAGTGCCTTCTAGTCCGTCGAAGTATCTTGATTTGATGTCCCATGAGCTCTTGTACCATGCCCATTCTCCGAGGTCCATCCCATACAACACCAGCAACAGCACATCGCATCCAATGCCTGACCAGTAATACCCGAGAGTTGCTGTTGTATCTTTGGCTTTAGACTTCTCGGGATTGATACATGCGTGGGGGTTCTTGGTTGGTGCGGGAGGTCCGACCCCGTCCGCGGGAGGTTTAGCATTAGCGTCATAGTTTATAGGCCCTCTGAAGAAAGCCGCCTTTGCGACCAATGGACTATTCTTTATGAACATAAGCAAGGCCAGAGGGAAAAACAATGCCAACAGTATGGACGTAGCTGTGTGTGTGGCATCTGCTGCGTTTTTGAACTTGGGGTCTGGTTCTCCGTACAGCGCATAGCATGCCCATGTGACTCCCCATCCCAGCAGCATCACGGGCAGTTCTGCGCTCCATAGCCACATATACTGCATCCATCCCTTGTTCCATGCAGTGCTCGTCGTTCCCGCCAGTTTGTATGCTGCACTGTCGTAATAGAGGCATTTGAGTATTGCGTGTCTGTCATGGCATACCTGTGTATCAAAGCCTGATTTTGCCCTGTCTACAATGCATTTGAATTGCATACATTTCAGCTGTCTCAGCTTCTGTTGGTTATATATTATCATCGGCACGCAGCCCGTAGATAGTGCTGTGTGTATTGACTTGTATGGGTCGAAGTCATATTCTGAGAACATCATCGAGAATGGTATGTATGCCTGCCCGGGAGATCTGTAGTTGCTCAGGCTTTCCAGGTCTTCAGCCTCGTCTGACCCATCATCTCCCTCTGGGAAGAATGTCCTTCTTTGGGAGTCGCCTAGCGGCTTAGCGCCCAATGAACCAGAAGTTCGCAGGTTGCCCTCTTCATCCATCGTCATCCTTGTGCTTCCTGCCCTTAGGCCGGTGTCTTCTTCGTCTTCATCCTCTTGTGGTGCCTGCCAGGAATAGGTATATGAACCTGATGATGTGTCTGCCAATCCCATGCCTCCTACCGGAGTTATTCTCGCGAACTTGTTAGCGTCTGCCAGTTTGCATGTGTACATCCCGCAAACAATCCTTATTATCGTTCCGGAACTCACTGTAGTGACTATGTATCCTGGAGCGTTCCATAGGTAGTGTATTACTACGAACATGATGTATGCCAGAATCTTGCATCCGAACTTGTAGTATCCTTTGACTGCTTTCATTGCTGCGGGCTTGTCGCCTTTTGCCATCGCTGCTGCGTGCGCTATTGAGGTGAACAGTAGGAACACATTCTTTACCAGTATGAGTACTGTCATCAGCAGCACTGCGAGTTCTGCTATCGAGCATAGGACTCCGAAGAAATAATTGACTTTTTTCAGGTTGTCTATCTGGTCTTCAAGGTCCTCTATCGTCTCTTGGAGGTCATCGAGCGTGTCTACTGTCGCATCGTCAACGTATCCGAATGGCAGTTCNNACAGTTCTTCCAGCGGGATGTCGAATGTGAGGTTCTCTGTTTCTGGTAGTTTGTACACTGTCCTTCCTGTCCTTACCTTGAAGTTTAGTTCGCATGTCAGCTCCACTGATTCTGGTGGTTCTCCCTCGTCTGTTGAGCTGGCCCATGCAGGATCCAGCTGGACGCTTGCTGCTATTGTCGGGTTGAGCGGGTCTTCCTTTTCTAGTACGTATGATTTTGGTACTGTTCCTCCCTCTGCTACTGTGCATGCGCCCATTGTCACGTCATCGATCTCTGCTGAGGTCGCGCACCATGGTTTAATGAACAGCGGCATTGCTATCTGTGTGGCTATCTTCCTGTCCAGGTTTCCTGGCTTGGGGTTCGGCTCCACGCGTTCGTCCAGTCCATAGCAGGTTATTAGGTTTGGCGGCACTCCTGGTGCTGATTCGCATACCTCGAATGGTATCTGTGTGGTCTCTTTGTTGCCTGCCAGGTCGCTCAGTGTGATGTTTATCTTCCCGTCTACATAGATGGTGTAGAAGTCCTCGAGCACGAACTTGCAGCTCCATAGCTCTGTTTTTTCGTCTTGTTCGCATTCTGCCTGTTGTGGGAAGTAGGATGTTGACAGGCCTCTTGCATCATATTCCAGTTTCACTCCCCCGGATAATGGTTCTTCGACTGTGATTGTCATTGCGATCTTATCCCCGAACACGGGGCACGAGTCTGGTTTCGTGTAATCGACTATCTTTGGTGGTTGGTCGTCATAATAGAATGCTCCGAACTCGACTCCTGCCATCGGGTTTCCTGCATCGTCTGCTGAGCCGATTAGTTTTGATACTGATACTACGTCTCCGGTCCTTATCTTCACCAGGTCTGTGTTTACTGTGACGCCTCCGAATGTGCATCTCCATCCCTGTGTGCAGTTGTTTGCCTGTAGTTTTGTGTTTCCGTCTGCCCATGTCTGGGGCCCGAAGCTTCCGAAGTCCAGGAATATCCTTCTTTTGCTCATCCCTGAGCCTTCTTCTTTTATGTCTGCGTATATTGTGTTCTCTGTGTTGGATGT
>DUGW01000202.1 GCA_013331125.1 Candidatus Woesearchaeota archaeon
ATGTATCTTCTGCAGCTGTTCTCCTAGTTTTCCCAGGATTGATGTCACCATTGATGTTATACCTATGACTATGCCTGAGATCGCTGGCGTCAGGAATCCTACCTGTGATTTCATGGATGATATCGTGTCTGCCATGAGGTCTCTGCTCCTCTCGTCGACTGCTCGCATCTCTTTTATGTATCTTGACACGTTGATCAGTGCCTGTGCAGCCACTAATGGTCCTTTCTTTGCGCTCTCTACAAGGACTTTCATGGATGTCTCTATCAGGTCTGTCGGGTATTGCACCAGTGCTCCTACATCCGGGTCGAATATTGCCTGCTCGACGCTCATTCCCAGTCTCTGTATGTTTCCGCTGACGAGTCCGAAGAACTTCCCTGATACTGTGTCTGGTATGGTCTCTGCTACCTTTGTGAATGCTATCTCTGCCGGGTATCCGTCTCCCAGCCTGTTTCCCAGCTGGAACAGTGCTGATGCGAACTCTGCCTCCAGTTTCTTTGTCTCGTCCCTTATCTTCAGCACGTTCTTTGTCCTGGTCCTGTGGTAGAATCCGAAGCTCACTCCTGCTGCTAGAGGTAACCCTACGCTGAGTAGTGTCGCTCCTAGTCCGAAAGGTCCGAGATATCCATTCTCAGGCTTGACGCTCATATGGTATCCTATGAAATAGAATTTGGCCTCATCATGTGTGTATTGTCCTGCCGGGACGATTATCACATCTCCGCTCTGCAGGTATGCTATGTCCCATCCTGGGTTGAGTATGTGCATTATCAGCGGCAGGAATGCCATTAACAGGAACAATGCTGCGATTATGAAGCTTATGTATATGGGTTTTATCTGTATCTCCTGTCCTCCCATCTTTATGAGTACGTTCTGGAATTTCTTGAGTTCCGGGTTCTTGCTCAGGTCGACGTTTCCGTATCCGCTCGGTCTCTTTGACAGTATCTGTTTTCCAAGGAAATACACTGATGCCGGTAGTATGATGTTATACAGCGTCGCCAGGTGGTACCATGCTACCCCCTCCATGAATGAGACCACCAGCGGCAATATGACCAAGCCTAAGATGGGGAGTATGACTCCTAACATGTTCAGCATCGTCAGGGGTGATTTTAGGTTGTGCGCGTAATGCAGCATCTTTTCGTATGTCTCTTGCAGTATGACGTCCAGCGCCTTGTCCAGCATCGCCACCCTTGCGTTCTCGTCGCTTTCCAGCAATGATCCTTCTACCAGGTGCATCGACTCTATGAATTCCATGTTGTACTTGCGCCAGGTGTCCAGGTATGCGTCCAGGCTCTCTTTTATCGACGGGTATTTCTCTGTCTCTAGGTTCCATATGACTCTCTTGAAGTCCAGTGACAGCGGCGGGCTTAGGTGTTCTGCCGCGAAATCTATCGCCAGCTCTAGGTTGGATGTGTGCCTCATGTATGTGACGACATAGAATATTGACAGCACCATCTGGTTGCTTGCCTTCATCCTCCAGTTCTCTGCCATGTATCTTGGCATGCTTCCTAGCGGTCTTATCAGGACTCCGCCTGCGAACAGGAAGAACATCGGGAAGAACATGCCGCCTGTTATCATCAATGATGCTGTGACTCCCAGGACTATGATCATCAGGGGCAGGAGCAATGATAATGAGAACACTCCGCTTGGCGTGACATTGACATGGCACGTGTCTATGTCGTCCTGTATGTCTCTTGCCCTTTTAGGGTCTGGCTTGGCATGGAGTATCTTCTCTGCCTGGTTTGCCATCTTCTCGTACCAGCTCATATGTTTCGGCAGGTACTCCTTCTTGAACTGCTCATACGCCCGCGTCCTTATGACGCCTACCTGCTGCACCTCTTGGTCTTCGGGGTTTAGATCTACAGCTAGCTTGGTCTTGTACTTCGCGAGCAGTTTCTCGACTTCTTCTTTACTGATCTCTGGCAATGATTCACCTCTTTGAAACGATTTATTGATCTGAAATTATTTCCATCCACTATATCTGATCATGATTCTGCTTATGTCAGCAGGCTCCAGTATTTCTCTGCCCCGTGCACCACCACTGCATCTTTGTAATAATCTCTGTTTTTCCTCAATTGTTCTGCGTTTATCACGCTCCTGTTCCTGAATATTGTCATGTCCGGTCTTTCCCCCTCCGGCACTACGATTATCACGTTGTTGTTCTTCACAAGCACGCAGTGGACTTTCTCTTTGACCGCTTCCACCTTCTCGATCACCTTTGCGCCCTGCGGGTTCTTCTTTTTCCACTCTGCTGTCTTCTTGTATTCTATCATGCTGAGATGGGCCAGTGTCATCTGTTCCTTGAGATTGAGCCTGCATACGCTTACATTGCCTACCTTCTCGATTGTGATTATGCCTTGCTCTGCTAGCTCCTGTATGAATTTGTGTGCGTGAGAATATGCGACCCCCAGTCTCTTCGCGACGTCTGATATTGAATAGAATTTGCTCAGGTCTGTCGCGAGTAGTCCGATTATCCTGCTCCTTAGTGTTTCTGTCACTTCAATCAGTGTAGTAGATGGATGGGGGTGGACACCCCTTTCGGGGTGTCGTGTGTGGTATGTAGGGGGTTAGGGAGGTTAGACCTACCTATCTACAATTTAGATGAATATATCTACTTATATTTAAACTTTATCTTTTCATAAGAATTAATCTATCTATTTTATAGATAATGAACGAGATGAAAAAATCACTCCTCACAGCCTTAAAGCCTAGAAAAACCAAGAATTAAGTCGAATCAGCGCTTTTCGCTCTTCTTGTCAAAGAATTCCTTCACTCTTGGGTCGATCACAGGCCCTGCCAACGGCCCCAACGCATACACCACCCTTTCAGCCCTGTCTCCCCATGAATACTCCCCCATCTCCTGCTTGACATCCTTGACCACGAATTCCTGCGTGAATATGCCCTTCTTGAGGTGGTAATACACCGAACGCATCGACACCTTCGGGAATACCTCCACATAATGCTTGTACACATCATATGCATACCCTTCCCCCAGGAAATACAATAGCTCCACTATGTTCTGGCGTATCTGCGAGCCGAGTGGTCTGCCTGGTCTGGATTGTTTCATGACACTGAAGAATGTGGTTCGCTATAAAAATATATTGGTGGAGTCCGCTTGTGTGCTTAAGGCAGCATCCTGAACCTTGTGTTTATCAGTCCCCATTCGATGAACAGGAACAGCATTCCTATGCCCAGCAGCCATACCCTCATCGGATGCGGCAGGTTCTGTTCGTTCTGCTCTATTATTGTCGAGAATGCTCCTTTCATCTCTTCTACGTTTGTCGCTTTCATGAACTTGCCTCCTGTGCTGGTCGCTATCGACTGCAGCGCCTCTTCGTCGAGTGTGCTCAGCAGCTCTGTCGCCTCGAAGCTCCCTCCTTCTGCTGTCGCTATTCCTATCGTCATGACTGCGACTTCCTTCTCCCTGGCATATTTCATGGCCTCTGATAATGGCCCTCCTGTCGTGTGCCTTCCGTCAGTCAGTATTATCACCGATCTTGCCCTGTCCTGTTTTGCTGCGAGTAGGTTCACGCTTGATATGATCGCGCTTGCTATGTCTGTGCCTCCTGTCGCCCTCACTTCTATGCTTTCGATCGCCTCTTTTATCTGTTCCTTGTTGCTTGTCATCTCACTCTCTACTCTTGGTACTCCGGAGAAACTGACCACCCCTACCTCGACGTCTGCCACCACTGTGTCGACGAACCCTTGTGCTGTCAGCTTTGCGATCGTTATCCTGTCCGGGTCGTAGTCTTTTGCCAGCATTGATGCTGAGCTGTCCACTGCGATGACATAGTTGAATGTAGATGATGGGGCTTTGATCCATATCGTCAGTCCGGCCGCTGCTAGCGTGAACAGTATTACTATTATCACTCTCGTCACAAGCAGGCTTATGTTCTTTGACAGTACCATCCCCCCTGTGACCCTTCGCAGGGCCTCGAAATTGGCGAATATCAGTGCCCTGTGCCTGGTGTATTTCATGAGGAAGAAGTGCAGGGCTATCATTAGAGGTATCGTGAACAGGACCCACAGGAAGTGTATCTTTTCGAACGTCACGTCTACCATGTTCAGCCTCCTATTGCCTGCATCGCCCGCCGTTTGAAGAACATGTACAGCACCTTGCTGAACGGCTGGTCTGTGGTTATGAAAAGGTAATCCACAAAATGGTCCTTGAATGTCTTTATCAATGCGTTCTTGTTCTCCAGTGCTGCCCTTTCATAGTCTTCTTTGATTGCTTTTGTGTTCACGAGCAGTGTCTCGCCTGTGGAAGGGTCCTGCAGCATTATGTCTCCTGTCTCTGCAGGCATAGATATGTCTCTCGGGTCATTCACCACGATGCAGATCACTTCGTGTTTCGCATTGAGTAGTTTCATGTAGTCTATCCAGTTGTCCTGTATCTGAAGGAAGTCTGATATTATGATCACTATGGCAGGTCTTGTGAGCAGGGCGTTGAACTCCCTGAGGCTCTCTCCCAGTCTCAGCTGTCCCTCGTAGTTCCTTGGTTCTGTCAGCTCGTGGAGCATTATGTATAGCTGTTTCGATCCTATGTTTGATCTTACGAACCTTCTTATCTTCTCGGAGAAAATTGCCACGCCTACCGAGTCTCCCTCTGCCAGCAGCGCATGTGACAGTGACGCGAAGAGCTCGATCACATACTCGTTCTTGAGCTGCGGTCCTGACGCGAAACTCATCGAGCTGCTCACGTCTATCAGGAACATCACGTTGTTGTTCCTCTCTTCTACCAGCTCTTTGACCACAAGATACCTTGACCTGAGCGAGGCTTTCCAGTCTATCTGTTTTGCGTCGTCCTCTGCCGGATTGTATTTCCTGTAGCCGTGGAACTCAAGTCCTCGTCCCCTGAACACTGACTTGAACTCTCCTGTCAGGAAGCCTGCGAGCCTTTTCTTTGAGATGAGCTCTAGCCTCTTTATCATCGGGGCTACGTTTACCTTGAACTCCTTCATTTATCTGCCTCTTTAAGGCACAGGCACTCTTTTCAGAATTTCCTCGATTACCTGTTCTGTCTTTACGTTCTCTGCCTGCGCTTCGTATGTCAGCAGGAGCCTGTGCCTGAGCACGTCGTATGCCACTGATCTCACGTCGTCAGGTATTACGTATGTCCTGCCTCTCAGCAGCGCTGCTGATTTTGAGCTTATGAAGAGCGCAATGGATCCTCTTGGTGATGCTCCGAACTCTATGTATTTTCCCATCTTGAGCTTGTATTTCTCCGGGTTCCTTGTGCTGTCTATTATCGATACTATGTATCTCTCTATCTTTGGTGATAGGTATACCTTTTTCGCAGCATCCTGCATCTCTGTGATGAGTTCTGGTGAGAATACTGGCTGCACGTCGAATTTCTCGAACTTGTGGATTGTCATGTTCCTGTCGAGGATTGTCAGTTCATCCTCGAATTTTGGGTATACGACATTGATCTTGTACAGGAACCTGTCCACCTGCGCCTCTGGTAGCGGGTATGTTCCTACCTGTTCCAGGGGGTTCTGTGTCGCGAGTACGAAGAATGGTATAGGGAGTTTCAGTGTCTCGTGTCCTATTGTGACCTGTTTCTCCTGCATCGCCTCCAGCAGTGCNNTGGCAGGAGGTCTGGTGTGAATTGGATTCGTGCGAAGCTGCATCCCATGGCCTCTGATACGCATCTGACCAGTAGTGTCTTTGCCAGTCCTGGCACTCCTTCAAGGAGCACGTGGCCGTTGGCGAACAGTGCTCTGAACACTGCTTCTACGACTTCTCCTTGGCCTATAAGCAGCTTCCCTATCTGTGTCTTCGCGTTTGTTGTCAGTTCGTAGCATTTCTTGACCTTTTCTTCGAGCTGTGCGAGCTCTTCCTTGGTCAGTCTATCGACTACCTCTTCTCTCTTCTTCACCTCTTTTTCTGCCTTTTCAGCCATTTTACTCTGCTGTTTTTACCTATTATTAC
>DUGW01000165.1 GCA_013331125.1 Candidatus Woesearchaeota archaeon
GCTGCCTATGGCCACTGCTGCCTTCTCTGTCATGTTGTGTCCTGCAGCGTCTCCTGTGAACATCCCTATCCTCAGATGTAGTTGGTAAGTCTCCCTGTTACCGATCCTGGTCCTCCCGATCGCTGTCTCAAGGCTGGTCACACTCCCGTACTCTGTGGTGGTGTCACCTATCTCTGCAAGGAGTGCCTGGTTCTCTTTTATGTATTCATCCAGAAGTCCTGCGAGTTCAAGCGACTCGCACCTGAACATAGGTGCTCTTGTCATCTCATCCTTGACTATCCTTACCCTGACTCCGCCGGCAAGGTTTGTAGCCTTCTTCCCTCTGTTGACTGCAAAGACGACCGGGACTTCGCGCGTGGCCAGAGGGACATTGAATTCTCCCTGTGCATAACCGCCATCCACCCTTATCGGCCCGACTAGATAACTAGGTTTAGAAGTATATGATCTCTTGATGCATCTGACTTCCTTCAGGCCTTTCTTAGGGTTCATCACCATCTCCTCAGTCACCTCCCCTGGGGCCCAGGAACTGGCTTAAATGTCTTTCCCTTGGATATTTAAACAAAATGCGCCTCATAAATGTAAGAAGTGAGAAAGTTATTTAAATCACCGCAGAGGGAACAGATATCATGCTACTGAACATAATCCTGGCGACAGTGGCCATCAGTCTGATAAGCCTGATCGGTCTTGCAGTTTCATACAAGAAGGTGAAGAAGCTTCTCCATTATATCATCTCTTTCGCTGCAGGGACACTCATCGCTGTCGCTTTCTTTGATCTCATACCGCACAGTCTTGAGGAGCTTGAGGTCGCGGGTTTCCATATCGAGGAGTCGATCATCTTTGTCGCCCTCGGCATCGTCCTTTTCTTCCTGATCGAGCGCTGGATCCATTGGCATCATTGCGACAAGCATGATTGCAGCAAGAGGTCCGCAGGTATCCTTATCCTTGTCGGTGATTTTGTGCATAATTTCATCGACGGCATCCTTATCGCCGGTGCTTTCATGCTTGACTTCACCACTGGCCTTTTCACCACATTGACAGTGGCGATCCACGAGATCCCCCAGGAGTTCGGTGATTTCGCAGTCCTGCTCCACGCAGGTTACAAGAAGAAGAAGGCCCTTCTCTACAACTTCATCTCTGCACTCTCTGCTGTCATCGGCGGCGTGCTCGGCTTTGCCATGTTCACCCAGGTCGATGGCATCGCCCCTTTCGCAGTGCTCATAACTGCCGGCGGTTTCCTCTACATCGCCCTGTCTGATATCGTCCCTGAGATGCATCAGCATGAGAAGGACAGGAAGATGCTGATCCTGGAGACCCTCATCTTCATTGTGACCATCATAGGATTCTATTTCTTCTTGGGCGCCATGCATGGCCATGCCTGACTGATTGTTTCATCTTGATACAGGGGTTGATGGAAAAAGTCGATGGATATGCTAGTTTAAGGATAGATAGAAAACGCACAGGCTTTAGGCCTGTGTCGCAAAAAGGATTATGATAGTGCTATGTTCTTGACAACTCATATCAACGGATAGGTCAGATATCAATGACAATTTTCAGGCTCTACTTGTCCCAGTCACTGTCATAGTCGTCATCGTCATAGTCGTAGCTATCTTCGTCTGAAATGTTGTATCCTTCTTCTTTCCATTCCATATTATTCACCCCCTAGCTTCACTAGGTCAAAGGTTGTCTTGGACCTGGTCTTTAAGTTTCTTTTGCCGCAGTTTCCTGCCTGCAGACTTATTTTGACCGGGTTCATGACCAGGGAGACAGTCTTGTCTGCCCCCCATTAATATAGGTAGAACTAGGTCTTTGATTTTCAAGAAAGGATATTTGTCTTTACCCGTAATCGGGAACATAGCTGTTATTGATAGACTGATATATAAAGCTTCCTATGATACCTGCTCAGAAGGTGCAAAACAGGCGTTTAGAGGGGTTTAAGCCAGCACGTCCTCTTTTCCTGAATCTGCCACGAAGAAGAATGATTTCTCTTCTGATTCTGATATCTTCCTTATCATGCCTATGTCCGTGTAGTTTGTCACAGGTATTATATGTATGTCCCCTGTCGGTGCAAGTTTCAGTGTCTTCTGGAACGTCTCTGTAGAGACTATTATCTTTGTCGAGTGCGGGAAACGCGACTCATAGACCAGCCTCTGAAGGTATTTCTCTGCCTCCTGTTTCCTCTCTTTGGGCACGCACATCCACAGATGGATTTTCCCTGCCCAGTTCCTGTAGAGCCGGTAAGCGATAAGCAGTCCCAGGTCGAACCTTCTCTCGCTGAATATATCCTTGTCGAGTGCGCATGGGTCTATCCACACATGTATGTCCTCCTGTGAACCCAGTCCCACATCCCTATCCCTGTCTGAGAGGACTATGCCGAAGTTGTGTTTCTTCGCCACCTTGAATATCCTCGCCAATGACTTGACCGGCAGTCTCTTCACCTTGAACGGGAGGAAGAGTATGTTCGGCGGGAATGCCTGCCCCTCTATCGCTTCCATTGATATGCATACTGCGTCTGTGTAATTCGGGGCTGTGACTGTGGAGTGTGATGTGAATATCCCTTCCTGTCCGAACTTGTTGATCAGCACCGGAAGCTCTCTCAGCAGATTTTCCCTACGTTCACCGGGCTGCTCCGGAGATGTTGACTGTCTCTTTATCTTTAGGCCTAGCACAGTCATGGTCCCGTTGGGGAAGGTGAGTGATTTTATGAGGGGGAAGTTTCCCAGCAGCGTGCTTGTGTTGACGACAGGAAGCAGCACGTTGGGTTTCCATATGTGTTTTGTGGACTCAGGGAGTGTCAGCACTTTCCTGGCTGCCCATTCTGAGAATGTTATGAACAGTCCTGACCTGATGTCTCCCTCTTTTGATACCAATCGTCTCTTGACAAGCCATAGGTAGCTGAAGAACACGAACAGCAATGCTATCATGCCTGCGAGTGAGTTGATGAAGAACATCATTATTATGGAACCGACTGCTCCGAAAAGCGGCACAAACCTCGGTATTGTCAGTGTCGGCCTGAAGCTCACCAGTCCTATCGACTGCTCGACGAACACGACTATGTTTATTATCGCGTATGTTATCAGGAAGAACATGGTTATGACAGGGGCTATCAGGTCGAGGTTTGCGAGGTAGAGTGTCAGAAATATAGGTATGGCTGAGAAAAGCACTGCCCTGTGGGGGATCCCTCTCTTTCCCATCGCGACGACATACTTGCTTCCCGGGAACATGGATTTCTCTGCCATGGCCTGCAGCAGTCTGGGCGCCGCTATGAAGGTGGTCAGTGCGCTTGATAGCGTAGCTGCGAGTATGCCTGCAAGCACCAATGGTCCGAATGCTGCCAGGTCTATCATTATGCTCTTGTTGTTCATCAGCTGGTCTGGCGCAGCAGTGTATCCTAACCATAATGCTGTGGCGACATAGATGGCTACAGTGATGAGTATCGCTGATATCATCCCTTTCGGTATCTGTTTCTTCGGGTCTTTCAGTTCGCCTGACATGCCTATGCCTGCGAGTATGCCTGTGACTGCCGGGAAGAACAGGGCGAACAGGCTCCAGAATGAATGGGGGAACCCTCCTATGAGCTGGACTGTCGCTACGCTCCTGAGCCATGATGTGTTGAGGAACACTGACACCAGCGAGACGACGACTATGAGGAAGACCAGGAACTGTGTCTTGATCGCTATCTTTGTGCTTATGAACGTGAGCAGGAACACTGCAAGGAACGAGGCGAAGATTATCAGCAGTGTCGGGTGGTCTGGGAATATGAACTTCCATGCCTCAGAGAAGCCGAAGATGTAGAGCGTGACTGAGAATATCTGCGCGAGATACAGTGGGATGCCTACGCTCCCTCCGACCTCCAACCCGAGGGTCTTTGAGATTATTGAGTATGCTCCTCCTGCGCTTATCCTTATGTTTGTGGTTATCGAGCTTATCGACAGCCCTGTGCAGAAGGTGATCGAAGATGCGAGCAGTATTATGACGATGGTCGGCAGTATGCCTCCGGATCCTACGATATACCCCAATCTCAGGTATAGTATGACTCCGATTATGCTCAAGAAAGTAGGGACAAATACCCCATTGAAAGTGCCGAATGTAGGAGCCTCTTGTCTCTTGATTGTTTCACCCTCTTTTTGCCAGCTTTGAGAAGCCTTTCCAGGCATTCCCCTTTTTGATCTACAGCCAACCACCATTTAAATATTTTATTAACATAAGGCCAAGATAAGGCAATATTTATAAGAAATAAGGCATTATGAAGACAAAAAGGTGAAAAATGCTCGATATCTTTTATTTTGACAAGGAGTTGAAGAAAGGGTCTTTGAGTGAGCTTTCCAAGGTCAAAGGTAAACCCTTATGGATTGACATAACAAACATAAAAAAAGATGAAGCTGAGGCTATCGGGAACATATTCGGTCTTCACGCATTGACCGTAGAGGACATCCTTACAAAGAAAACCAGGATCAAGATAGAGACTTTCAATGATTACATGCTCTGCGTCTTCTATGGTATAAGGATGAACAAAGAACTTGAACTTGTCGAATTTGATTTTGTCATCGGCAAAGACTACATAATCTCCAATCATTTTGGGGATGCTGAGACAGTGAATGAACTGAAGAGACATCCCGATCGGATAAAGGAACTCTTGCAGAAAGGCCCTGAATTCCTTTTCCATCGTATAATAGATGCAGAGGTAGATAATTATTTTCCTGTGCTGGAGAATATAGATGAGCAGATCGAGAACATCGAAGAGAGAGTGACCAAGAGACCTGAACCGGCACTCATGAACAGGATCCTGAAGATCAAGAGGTCGATAATATTCATCAAGAAGTCAGCTATGCCTCAGCGAGAGAAGATCGGTTTCCTAGCCAAGAATGACTACCCTTTCATCAGCAAGAGATCAGTGCCTTATTTCAGGGACCTGTATGACCACTCGATAAGGATCTCTGATGCCATAGAGAATTATCGTGAAGCCATCGGCAACACATTTGACGTCTATATGTCTGCTGTCTCCAATAGCACCAATGAAGTCATGAAGGTCCTTTCGATGATAGCGACGATTGCTCTGCCGTTGACTGTGATCTCAGGCATCTATGGGACTAATTTCCTGACTCTCCCCGGCTCTAAGAACAACAATGGTTTCTGGATAATGCTTACCTTGATGAGTTTGATGGTCATCGGGATGGTGTACTTCTTCAGGAAAAGAAGATGGTTTTGACCTGAGACCCCATCCAAATCACTAAAGATTCAAATGAATCATATAGCCTAAAGCTGGATCAGAGCATAATAAAGCGATTTCAGAAGTGTAAAAGCGAGGGAACCGTTAGTAACTGTTGATTCTGCCACAATGAGTCTCATAACATTTATATACTCCTATTTATATACTGCTCGTGATGCCTATGGCACCAGATGAAAAAGAGGAGTGGTATTCTAAGAAGCTAGAATTAGTGCTGAAATCCCTCAGCACATCCAAAGAGGGCCTCAAGTCTAATGAGTTGTCTGAAAGGGTTAAGAAGTACGGCTTGAATGAGATAAAGGAAGCGAAGAAGGACACTCCTCTCAGCATCCTTTTCCGCCAGTTCAAGTCTGTCGTTGTCTGGATCCTTCTTGTCGCGGCATTGATCTCTGTCTTCATCGGTCATAAGATCGAACTCGTTGTCATACTATCTATAGTTGTCTGTGTCATCCTCATAAGTTTCTTTGAGGAGTTCAAGGCCTCGCGTGACATGGCTGCCTTGATCAACCTCACTCCCAAGAAGGCAGTGGTTATCAGGGATGGTAAGAAAGTCACTATACTGAGCAAGGAGGTCACGGTGGGTGATATCCTTGTCCTTGAGCGTGGCGGGATACTGAGTGCTGATGCGCGTCTTATCGAATGCAACAACCTGAAGATCGAGGAGGCTGCCCTCACAGGCGAGTCTGTGCCTGTCACCAAGAAGGTCGCAGACCTTAAGTCTGGCATCCCTCTGGCCCAGCAGACCAACATGGTATTCGCAGGCACCAACATCACCAATGGCGACGGTCTTGCAGTCGTCGTGAGTATCGGCGAGTCCAC
>DUGW01000147.1 GCA_013331125.1 Candidatus Woesearchaeota archaeon
GATGTTGCGATAGAAATTCATGCTGAGCATATGTCGGTTACGCGCATCATCATCGCGGGAATCTGTGAACGCAACAGCAAGGATACCACGGCCATCCCTTGAATGCTGGTGGAAATCCCTGTAGACAGAATGCGGGGAAGGAAGGTTGATCCGCTCTGCAAGATCAAAGACAGCACTTGAACAATCATTCATACCGCCACAGTATATCAACTGAGCATTCAGAGATGTACCTTCAGGGAACGGCAATACAAGACCGTCACCATAAGGCTCGACAAGAGACCGAGGACTGACACGAGGATGACCACCAAGAGTGTTGCGGATCGGAGCAAGAGGACCCATCCTGGCAAGCATATCATCCTCATAGGCACGCCGCTCTTCAGCAGTCATCGTGGCTGCAGAGACAACAGGCCTAGACCCTGAAGGATCGACAAGAGTCACATCCACAAGAGTGGGGTCGCCGCGCTGCCTGGCATGGGCCACACGCTCATCAATAGTTGGCGGCTCCTGGGCGATAGGCTGGGTGACTTCAGAAGCATCAGGCTCACGAAGGCCTTCCAGTGAGATGATAGCATCAGGGCCATAATATCCATCATAGCGAGAAGGGGCTGCAGGATGGTGGCCGACCGCAGGGGTCTCCATAGTATCAGGCTTAGCTTTGTACTCGGATCCGTCATCATTATGCGCTACCATAGTCCTAAGGAAAACACCCCACCAATCATCACCCAACAAACAAAATAATAATCACTCAATAGTAGGAAATAACTGGAATTATATAAACATTGCCCGACACGGGCATCACGCCAGAGATAAATAATTGCAGAGAAGTTTAATAAAATACTGGGCAGATTTTTTACTAATCATCAGAAGAAGAGCAGAAAGGCCAGAAATGGGCAATCAGGGCTTTAAAAACAACCCAAATACTTAAATACAACCTCCAAATCCGTTTTATTGTTCCACACTTCTGTGTTGGGAGAGATGAGTGTTAGACAAAAAGGTGATTGTACAATGAGGAAGATCTGCGTAATAAATCAAAAAGGCGGAGTGGGAAAGACCACAACTGCCATCAACCTCGCTTTCGGACTTGCCAAGGAAGGCAGACGAGTTCTGATAATAGACCTTGACGGACAGGGAAACATAGGCACATACCTGGGAGTAGAATCAGACAAAGACCTGTATGACTGCCTGATAGGGAACTCTGACATCAAGGAATGCACAAGACATGTAGCGCACAACGTCGATATAATACCAAGCTGCGAGACACTGGCAAAGGCAGANNGACTGCCCGCCAGGACTGAGCCTGCTGAACCAGAACGCGATGGTGTACTGCAGCGAGGCGATAGTGCCTGTATCCACAGACCCTCTGGGAAAAGACGCACTGGAGAAGATGATACTCGTCGTGCAGAAGATAAACGAGGTGTTCGACCACGACCTCATAGTCAGCAAGATAGTGCCGACGATGCATGACACAAGGACAAAGACTTCAAAAGGCATACTCAACGAGATACAGAGTGAGTTCTACCAGACAGTCACAGACCCGATAAGGATGAACTCAAAACTGCGCGAAGGGGCTGCAAGGCACAAGCCAGTACTGAAGTATGCACGCAGCAGCAACGGCGGGAAAGACTACGCAAAGCTCGTGAAGGTAGTGATGAGAGACGAGAAGAAATACGGCCTGACACCGATCATCGAGATGAACGGAAGGAAGGCAGAAGAGCAGGAAGCGTAAGGTAAATATTTATATATCCTTATTCTATTTTTCTTTACATGATAGACAAAGTAAGAGAAGCGGTGAAGAAAGAGGCAAACGAGAACGACTGGAAGTACCACGTATCAGTCGTCGTGAAGTATTCTAAACTGTTGGCTGCAAAGCTAGGGGCAGACGTCGAATTGGCAGAGCTTGGAGCGCTGCTGCATGACATAGGAAGACACAAATTCGGCGGAGAGAACCACCAGGTGACAGGCATCCCAGAAGCACAGAGGATAATGGAAGGACTGGGCTACCCTCAAGAGGCCATAGATGAAGTGAAACATTGCGTCGAATCACACAGAGGGAAGAAAGGCAGCGTGACGCCAAGGACCAAAGTGGCAGAGATAATCGCGAATGCAGATGCGATGGCACATTTCGACATACTCCCTATGTTCTTCTACTGGAGAGCAGAAAAATCAACATTTGATGAAGCGCTTGTCTGGATGGGGAAGAAATACGAAAGAGACTGGGACAAGATGACGATACCAGAAGCAAGAGAGATGATGAAAGAGAAACACGAGACAATAAAGAAAGTGCTTGAATGGAACAGGCAATACATGTAAGATGGACGACAAAAAGAGAGTGAACATATTCCTGACCGCACTCCTGATACTCATTCTGCTGCTGACCTGGGGAGGGAAGCTAGTTATGGAACAGGGAGAGACATTCGAGAAGACAGACAATGCAGAGAACACAACAAATGAGACAGCAGAGACACAGGTGACAGGAGCAGCAGTTATCAGATATCCTCAAGTGCCTTAAGAGCCTTCTTAGCTAGACTTTCCCTGACAGCGCAGGCAATGATCTGACGACGGAGACTGCCGGAAAGATAGTCTTCATGATAGGAAGAGACCATCATGCTGAGAGCATACCTATCATCGTCAGTATCAGCGCAGGCCTTGGCTGAAAGAGCCATGATATTCTTCAGACGCTGAGTGTAGTCAGGAGTCGCACCCTGAAGCTCCTTTGACAAGAGGTAAAGATGGTAATCAGAAGGGACAGGTGCGGAATGCCTGACAGTGTCAGGAGGAACAGCATCTGACCCATCCACCCCATCAAGATACTCCTCGAGAGAGGAAAGGTCCAAAGAGAAGAATCTCTTCCTCAGCCGACGGTAGTTGCGGAGAGCAAGCCTGGACTCAGGGACCAGAGGATCAGGCTCAGTGGTCTCGTGAAGGACAAGGCTGTCGAGTATGGGGACCAGCTGCTCAGGAGAAGGTCCAGAGTCAAGCAGAGCGACGGTCGCATCATAATCAGCGACATATCTTTCTATCAGATCATCCAGGAGATTGTAATGTCCTGTAGTGAACATCTTGGATCAGATGAACTCACCGTCAAAGGTAGGACTGCTGGTCTGCAGAGCAGTGCTCTGACTCGACGAGAGACAGAAGATGGTCAGCAGTGACAGTGCGATGGATCTGCTTGAGGGCAGAGAGCTTGGCATCAAGAGGCAAAGTCATCATATCAGGAGTGATGGAACCGGCATTCCTGACATACCTCACAACAGCCTGGGCGATNNCGGCCGCTGAGAGAGTATTTCCTGCAGAGAACACCGAACGACTTGGCATGTTGGATGTAATCATAGAAAGGACCTGTGCGGAGCTTCAGGATGTCACAATAATCCTGAGGGGTCTGAGGACCATCAAGGACCAAAGAAGAGGTGAACCTCTCACGGAGGGCAGGGTCCAACCGGTCAGGACAATTGGTGGTGAGCATGACAAGATAGTTGCCCCTGTAAGCAGTGCTGACACCATTAAGGAAAGAGAGGAAAGACTGGACATTACCCATCTCGACAAGCGCAGATTCCTGGTCACGACGGGAAAATATGCTCTCACCATCATCGACAGCGAGACTCGAGAGAGAGGAAAGGTCGGAGAGCTGGGTGAAAAGAGAGGCCAGATGACGCGCATCAGAGCCATGCCAACGGTCCTTGAAATCAGGAGTGAGAAGATAAGGATTGTAAGACAGACCCTTGACCGAAGAGATATCTCGCAAGCCAGCCTCCATGTAACGGATAAGGAGGGTCTTGCCGACACCAGGCCTGCCGTTAAGGAGAAGGGAAAGAGGACGAGGAGAGTCGATGCCGACGAAAAAGGGATTGGACTGTGAAGGAAGATCATAAAGACCGACGATGTTAAGATACTCGTCGAGAACACTGACAGCATCAGCATTGCCTATGATGACAGGCCTCGTTGAAGGAAGAGAGGTCCTGGGCGATGGTCTCTGGGGCTGCGCAGAGCGGCAAGAGTGGTTGAAACCGGTGAAAGTCATATCACCATACTGTATGGCAAGAGACTGGAGAGAATCAAGATCAGGCTGGAAAGAGTCAGCATACCTGACAATATGGTCAAGGATATCTTTCTCGACTGTAGAGAAGGCGCTCGCGACCCTGACAGAGGTGTCTTCAGGACCGATGTTAGACTGGATTCTTTTTATCAGAGAGTCTATGGAACGGGGGAAATGCTCAAGCTTCTTCGTCGAGAAACAAAGATCAGCAATGTCAGTCCGGAAACCGTTAGGAGGCTGAGGCGGGAGAGCGGAAGAGCCCACAACAGCACCTGCGTAGAGGGCGAAAAGGTTGAGAAGCTCCTTGTTCCCGACAGGCCGCTCCCGAACAAAGGAGTGCATCATGCCATAATACGCAGAGAGGAAACCAGTAACTGCCTTCTCAGTCTCAGGAAAAGACCTGAGAGACCTGTCCAAGCCCCACAACCGTTCCCTACCCATAGCAATGGACAGGCCCTCAAGCCTCGACTCCTCGCTGACAGTGATCACCTGCAAAGAACACACCCCTCATCTCCTGCCGGCACGCGCACGGTACTCGCCCAGATAAGAGACTGACTGCTCAAGCTCCCTCTGACGGAGAGTGTCTGCGGAAGGGATGTCAGTGTCAAGGAAAGTCTTTTGGTCCTGAAGCTCCTGAGGGACATAGGACCTCATGATATCACCTTCAAGGGTCTTAAGCCTGCGCTGCCGACCGGCACGTATCTCCATGGCATCAGACATGTTCTCCTGGATGAACCTGACCTGAGGGGTCTTGGCACCGTCGAGAAGAGGGGAAAGATCCTTCTCACACCTGGCACCGACCTCAAGATCAAGGACGACACCATGATAGGCATTCCTGAGCTGGCGCAGCTGGACCACAGCATAGGCGACAGCAGCAAGGTTCTTGTCAAGATACTGCTTCTCAGTCTCAGTGCGCTGCATATTATACGCCAAAGAGTTAAGCTCGCATTCCCTGGCCTGGAGCTGGCGACGCAGATCGATCCTGTCCTTAAGTATGACAGCAAGAAGATGGGTCTTGTTCTGGTCGACAGCATACTGATAATCATTATCCACCTTGCCAAGACGGGAGTTGAGACCCTGGATCTCCTGCTCCTTGCCAGCAGCGGCGCGGTCAGCGATGACAAGATCATTCTGCCTGTTAAGAGAGCGCGACTCAAGGGCCAACTGCATAGAAGTGAACTCAGAGATACGCTGGTCAAGGGACTGCACAGCCTCATGCCAGGATTCTGTGACGCGCTCATCTTTTGTCCTGGAGATCTTCCTGGCGACATTCTTCTGCATCTTCTGCTTGGTCTTGTCAGGCATCATACCAGCAATCTTAAGGTATAACCTTTCGCCGCCTCGCGCGTATTTCAGGTCTTCAAGGGATTGCTCAGAAAAAGACTGCTCAAGGGCACCACGGAGAAGACTTTCGGCCATGGCAGCGACTGCAGGGTCAAGCATGCCTCTGCGTCTCGCTTCAGCGTCGAGAGACTCCTGATCCTTAGGGATGCCGGAACGATGGGCATACTCCTGCTCCAGGTTGACAATCACCTTAGGCAGGTCTGCGGCTGGAGGGGTCTCCTGCTGCTGAGTCTTTGCCTGCTGAGCTTCGAAGCCGCCGAATATAACACCTGCAGAATCCTCAAGAGTCTGAGTCTCTGCATGAACACCTTTTCCATTTCCTGGTTGCATAATATCCACCTCGCTATCGCTAATCTGATCGTACTACAAAATAGTTGAATATGAGGGAAGAGAGGTCATCACCCCTCAACCCATAGGCTTGGATGCCAAAATGAATGAGTATGAATGTGAACAGGCATGGATGATGCTGGTTCAGACATAACGATGTATGAATGAACTGTCTCCCGGAAGAGGCATTGCATGGATACGCCTCTCGAGAGAGGGACAGGCAATGTCAGTCCTGTCAAGGATGACGATATGATACCTCTGCTCCTTCTCTGCCTTATTATGGATACTAGCGTTGGTGATGAGAGCGCCCTGGTCTGCGCCTGTGAAAAGGACAGCCTCAACAAGCTGGATGAAGTAACGGATGAAATCAGGCGATGATGATGGACTGACGTATTTACATTCATAGATGGTGTGCTTCCTGAATATCAGTCCTGTACGAGACTCAAGATCCACCTGGCAGCGACGTTGGCCTCTGTGATACATCAGGTTATGATCAGCCTGTATGCCTTGTTGCTTCAGGAACTGCCTGGCATACAGCTCAAACTTCACACCGATGACTGCGTTGTTAGTCATGACGACCATTCTGCTCAACCCAATCAGTCCTGGCCAATCCCACTCATTCTCTCGCCTTATCGATGACGTATTCAATGCCCTGCTTGGCCTTTGACGCAGTGTAAGCGATCTTGTCCCTGGCATCGCAGGAATCTGAAAAGTAAGCGAAACCAAGCAATGCAGTGCCGATCAAAAGGTATTTTTTCACATCCCTCACCCCATCACGTATGGCCAATCTCCGACGGAGATATTCAGCCCTTCTTGTCGAATCCACAGATATCACCCCGGAACCATAATCACTGAGTTGATGAAGATAGAGATGGCAGGAGAGTAGATAAAGATGTGTTGTATAGAAGTATAAGACAAAAGAGAGAAAAAAAGAGACAGAATAAAAGAATAGGATGAAAGGATTTCAGTAAAGACCGGAAAGTCTTCAGGCTTTATTCTCCCTCAAACTCAACCAAAGAGAACTGCTTGTAACCGGCTGCTTCTATCTTCTTCCTTCCGCCGACCTCGGGAAGATCGACGATGAAGGCAAGCTCTGCGACCTTGCCGCCAAGCTTCTCTACAAGTTTAGCCGCTGCAAGAGATGTGCCGCCTGTGGCAAGGAGGTCGTCTATTATAAGCACCTTATCCCCTGTCTTCACTGAGTCTGTATGCATCTCAATCTTGTCAGTGCCGTATTCCAATTCGTATTCCTGAGAGACGGTCTTCCACGGAAGCTTGCCCTTCTTCCTGATGAGGACAAGAGACTTGCCGAGTTGGTGGGCAAGAGCCCCTGCAAGGA
>DUGW01000141.1 GCA_013331125.1 Candidatus Woesearchaeota archaeon
ATTTTTTAATAACCTTTATATATAAAAACTTTTCCATTAGGGTTTTACTTTAAGATTCATGCAAATCAGGCCCTGGAAGGGCATTTTAGGCGATCACAATGAGGAAACTGTTTGGCACGGACGGGATACGGGGAAGGTCTAACATATTCCCAATGACTGCAGAAACAGCACTAAAGCTGGGCCAGGCCATAGCTACAGTCTTGAGGAAGCATTACAACAAGAAGATCACTGCAGTGATAGGCAAGGACACAAGGAGGTCATGCTATATCTTTGAGTACGCGCTGACATCAGGTCTCTGCCCTATGGGTGCTGATGTTTATCTTGTCGGCCCGATGCCTACTCCTGCAATCTCGCATCTGACAAAGAGTTTTGCTGCTGACATGGGCATTGTCATATCTGCTTCTCATAACCCTGCTACAGACAACGGCATAAAGCTGTTTGACAGCCAGGGCTTCAAGCTTCCTGATGATGTTGAGGAAGAGATAGAGAATATAATGGAGTCAGGCATAGATACGTCAGACATCAACGGCACCAATGTGGGCAAGGCGATGAGGATCGATGATGCTGCAGGAAGATACATTGAGTTCACAAAGAATTCCATAAAGAATATGTCTCTTGAAGGGCTCAAGATCGTTCTTGACTGCGCCAATGGCGCTGCTTACAAGGTCGCACCTATGATATTCAAGGAGCTGGGCGCAGAAGTATTGGTCCTTAACAACAAGCCTGACGGTCTTAACATAAACAAGGATTGCGGTTCGCTCCACCCAGACGTGATACGCTCTGCTGTGCTGGACAACAAAGCAGACATAGGCATTGCATTGGATGGTGATGCTGACCGTGTCATAATGGTCGATGAAAAAGGGAATAATGTTGACGGCGACCATCTGATAGCGATGTGCGCCCTGGACATGAAGAGAAGGGGCAAGCTGAAAGACAACACAGTGGTTGTCACTGTCATGACCAACATAGGTTTTGACATTGCGATGAAGCAGGCAGGCATTAATGTGATAAAGGCTAAGGTCGGTGACAGGTATGTTATCGACGAGATGAGGAAAAACAGATACTCGCTTGGACGCGAGCAGTCTGGTCATATCATTTTCTTCAACCGTTCCACTACAGGTGACGGTACTCTTTCCGCGCTCCAGGTGCTTGCTTTGATTAAGGATTCTGGCAAGCCGCTTTCAGAGCTTGCGAAATGCATGAAGTCCTACCCGCAGGTGCTTAAGAACATAAGGGTGAAGGTGAAGAGGCCTATCGAGGATATGCCTTTGGTCTCTGAAGAGATAATAAGTGCAGAGAACAGGCTAGGCAATGATGGCAGGGTGCTGGTAAGATACTCTGGCACTGAAAACCTCTGCAGGGTCATGCTTGAGGGCAAGGATCAGGAAGAGATCAACGCTCTTGCAGATAAGATAATTGAGAGGGTAAAAGAGGAGATAGGTGAATAAGATGCAGGCAGTCATACTCGCAGCAGGTAAGTCGACCAGGACATATCCTTTGACAGTTAACAGGCCAAAGCCGCTCTTGAAAGTGCTTGACAAGACCATGATCGAGCACAACCTTGACCAGCTTCACGGGCTTGTCGACGAGGTAATAATAATAGTCGGTTTCAGGAAAGAGCTGGTAATGGAAAAGCTAGGATCATTCTATAAGGGGATGAAGCTCTGCTTTGCAGAGCAGAAGGAACAATTAGGCACTGGCCATGCATTGGAGACAGCAAAGCCGTTCCTTAAGGGTAAATTTATTGTCCTTAACGGCGATGATATTTATGATAAGAAGGACATTGCTGCAATGCTTGAGCATGATTACGCTATCCTTGTGAAAGAGGTTGAGTCAGTCGCAAGACGATTCGGCGCAGTTGTTGTGAAAGACAACAAAGTCAAGGAGATAATAGAAAAGCCAGCAGAAAATATATCCAAATACGCCAACACAGGTGTTTTTGTCTTTAAGCCAGACATATTCAACATAGAACTCAAGAAGACAGAGAGAGGCGAATATGAGCTCACTGATTTTGCCACAGGGCTTGCAAAGAAAGGACTGCTTGAGTACGAACCAGTAAAAGGGTTTTGGCTTCCTGTTGGCTACCCTTGGAACTATCTCGAGGCGAATGTTGAGATGCTGCACAGGGTAAAGGCAAAGCAGATTGATGAGACAGCAGTCATAGAGGACAATGTCACGATAAAAGGTATTGTTATCATAGGCAAGAACACATTGATCAAGTCAGGCACATACATTGAAGGCCCTGTATTCATAGGCGATGACTGCGAGATAGGCCCGAATGCCTACATACGAAAAGACACTATCCTGATGGATAAGGTCCGCACCAGGGCAGAGATAGTTGATTCTGTGCTGATGGACAACACAACAGCAAAGCATACTTCTTACATAGGTCATTCTGTTATTGGAGAGAACTGCAACATTGCAGCAGGCACTATAACAGCTGATTACCGTCATGATGCTGGCAGCAACAAGACCCTGATCAAAGGCGAAAAAGTTGACACTGGCAGGAAAAAGCTTGGCGCATTTATCGGCGATAACGTGAAGCTAGGCATCGGCACTCTGATCTACCCAGGACGGAAGATCTGGCCTAACAAGACAACACTGCCAGGCGAGATAGTCAAGCAAGACATAGTAGATTAAAGCAAAACCACAATCAGGCTGCTGCCATCACGAACTCGGGGATCTGTTCAACACGATGCCAGCCGCAAATCATCACGAAGTCAGGAATCTAACATCACGAACCTTGTCGCAGAGAATCCAATGTATTGTTAAGGGTTGCCGAAGGCTACCCTGATATTGATTCATTGTGTAAATTTACTGCATTATCAAATTTGAACAACGCAGCAGTGTAAAGAAAATGTGTGGAATAATTGCTTATACTGGACCAAGAAACGCGTCCGAGATAGTCGTCGAAGGACTAAAGAAGTTAGAATACAGAGGTTACGACAGTTGGGGTGTCGCAATCCACAAAAATCCTTCTATCGCAATACATAAACAGGTCGGTAAGATATCTGACTTCAACGACACATTGCCAGCAGGGTCAATCGCAATTGCACATACTCGTTGGGCCACAAATGGCTCAGTCACTCAAGCAAATGCCCATCCTCACACCTGCTGTAAGAAAAAGGTGGCAGTTGTGCATAACGGCATAATCGAGAACTT
>DUGW01000199.1 GCA_013331125.1 Candidatus Woesearchaeota archaeon
ATCCGCACAGGCAAGCTGAAGGAGACCAAGGATATCCTGATGCAATATCTCGATAATATCTCTATCGATGGCAGGATACCTAACAGGATGCCTGCTTCCTCTCTCGGCTGCGCTGACGGTGTCGGCTGGGTCTTCAAGAGATTGCGCGACCTTGTCGAGACTGCCCGCCAGCAGAAGAGACTCGAGAAGCTTTTCACATCTGCTGACATGGAGAAGATATCCAAGCGTCTCACTGTCAGTCTTGCGCGCATCGAGCGTATGTTCCAGCAGGATGGTCTTATACGCAACAATCCTCTTGAGACCTGGATGGATACCCGCTGGCAGCACCTGGACGGCAGGGAAGGGTTCTGTATCGAGATCCAGTGCCAGTATCTTAACATGCTCCGTTTTGCATATGAACTTACTCACGACGAGAAATACAAGAGGAGCATGGAGCGCATGTCTCTTGTAGTGAAGAATGCCTTCTTCAACGGCAAGCTTCTTGCTGACCGTAAGGATGATTTCACCCAGAGACCCAATATCTTCATCGCCTATTATCATTATCCTGAACTGTTGTCGCGGATGGAGTGGGAGACTGCCTTCGCGAGCGCTTTGCCTAAGCTCTGGCTTCCCTGGGGCGGCCTCTCATCAATAGATACCTCGCATCACCTGTTCACCGACCATCATACTGGTGCGAGCAACCAGTCTTATCATCGCGGCGATACCTGGTACTGGATAAATAATCTTGCTGCATTGTGCCTCTGGCGCAACAATCCTATCAGGTTCGAGCGTGAGATAGCCCTTATCTCTGAGGCCAGCGCGAAGGAGATCCTTTGGTCAGGTTCTTTGGGCGACCATGCAGAAGTGGGTGATGCAAAGGAGCTCTCGAGCAAAGGCTGCCTTTCACAGGCATGGAGCGCTGCATTCTTCATCGAGTTGATGTTAGAGGTGTATGAAAGATGAGAACACAGGTGATTATGGGCATTATCTTAACAATGATCCTTGCTTCTTTGTTCGGCTGCTCTTCCGAGGTCCAGGAGCCTGCTCCTGTCAGCAATGCACCGTCCACAGAGGTCTCAGCACCTTCTGAACCGTCAGGACCAGAGCCTGCAGGCACCAAAGCTGATGAGCCAGAGCCAGCAAACCAGGAAGTGGTTGAGCAGGAAGCACTGACGACTCCGGACACTGCCATAGACTCTTGCTCTGGCGAACTTTCCGACAAGGATATAACCTGCATCGACAGGGACGGTGATGGTCAGATATCCCGCAATGCCATCGAACTGGTGGGGAGGATCAAGGATTCCCGCAAGACTCTTTTCTTTGACGGCAACAGCTTCTTCATGGAGTCTGACGGAAAAGAATACAAAGTCACCCTGAGGAAGGATAAGGACTTCCGGCTGGAAGTGGTACCTAAAGAAGAGATTGGCCTCTGTNNCTTTCTCTGACGCTGAACATTGCCTAGAGAGGTGTGGTGTAGAGAAGGAATCTTCTGACCAGCCTTCTTTTGACCAGCAGAGCTGCATCCTTGATTGTGGTATCGAGGTCTGCCAGTCCTGATGCTCTGTCCTGAGATATCAGTATATCTCAGACGACTTCACAGTACTTGGCGAACAGCCCCTCATAGTTGCCGGGGTTTGTCTCTAGGTATTCTGTGGCCTTTTTTGCGTCTGTGTTGATGTCTTTCCACATCGTGTAGAATCGTATCACTCCCTCTGCCAGCATGAACCTGAATGCATCGCATATGAATGGTTCCCACTTTGCCCTTACCTCTGCTTTGTACGCATCTTGCATCTTTTTGAGTTCTATCTTGTCCTTGCTGACCAGGTTGCTGAGCCACACTGATGCCCGTCGGCAGCCGTGTTTTATCTTGTAGCCCAAAGGTGTCTCTGCCATCTCTTTCTGCATCTCTTCCTTTATCCCCTGCTCGAAAGCATTCAGTCGCAATTTTGCTATGTTGCACAATGCCCTGGGTACTTGGTAATCTCCGCCGAACTGCTCCAGCCCTATCCTGGAATAATATTCGCTGAGCGGGACACGGTCATCTTCTCCTTCTGCGACCTGCTGCCATAGCGCCCTTTCCTGTTGCCATGTCTCTGCAGGTGCATCTATGCCTGCCAATAGTTTCTCTAGCGAGATTTCCATGGGATATCACCTCAACACCGGAAATCCCAACACTTGTTCTCAGGGATGAAGAAGCCAGGACGGTTTATTATACCTCTCAGCAGTATTTTTATCGTTTTGAGAATTGAAGAATCAGGGAGTTTAAGTCTCAGGAATGATATCTTGCCACGAGATCCAGATATTCCCTATAGCATCCCTTGAAGTCTCCTGGTCTCCTTTCAAGATACTCATTGATGACTGGTTCTCTTTTTGTGTTGATCAGGTACCAGAAGCTTTTCAGTCTTCCTGCCTCCCTGAACACTGACAGGAAATCCCGCGCCAATAGCTTTGCAGCATCATACCTGCTCTCTGCAAGTTGATCATCCCAGAATTCTTTTGCTAGTCCTGCCATCTCTTTCTGCTCTTCAAGGATGTCTTCCTCTTTTCTGAAGCCGAAGAGGCATGCCAGTTTCTGGTACCAGGTAAGTCTGCCTGCATTATCCTCTGCATTCTTATGCACCAGCTGCCGTGTCTGTTCCTGGTATTCTTTGAAGATGTCGACCAGCACTGCTGGCACCTTATTATAATATAGTGTGGTGTCGATAGGGTCTTTGTCCCATGCTGCCTTTGTAGCCAGTCCAAGCCTGAAATAATATTCATCCAGGACTATCATCTCATCGAATCCTGATATGACTCTTGCCCAGAACTGTGGCCCATGATCTGCCTCTTTTGCTCTTGGCAAAGGCAGCTTTTCCAACAGCTCTTCCAGCCCTATCCCTGCGTTTTCGGCTATTACCATGTTTTCTNNTGCCTCCTTCTGCTGTTTTTAAACCTTTCGATTTTATTACCACTACAAAGGGACAACATACCGAAAGCTTTATATAGAAGCTCAAACATTATACCTACTGTTGAGTGGTTATTATCCGGCAAAAGGGTAGTATCCAGGTGGTTGAGAGATGTCAGATTCCCAAGATGATCCTATGCAGGACGCGCATGTCCTGGCACATTATATGCACGAACTAGAGACTTCTGTATTCGTTGAGAATAGGTGGGGTGACAGGGAGGACAAGCTCCGTATCAGGCTCTTCAAAGAGTCTGGTGATATGGCCAAGATGGAAGACAATGTAGAAGCGAATCCATACTGGCACAAGAGGACAACCCATCTAGGAGTGTTATATTCTTATCTTTCAGCAGGCTACGAGACCGAGTTCCGCAAGGCTGCTGAGACTTACATCAAGCAGCACCCATCAGCAGAAGGCTTCCTGCCCAACATCAGGGGCGAGATCAAGGCCGCTGATCAGACTGAGGAGAAGACCATCGATCAGATCATCCATGATCTGGAGCAGGCAGTCTTTGTCCGTGGCGATTGGGACGAGGTTGCGCAGCAGAAGATCGAACAGCTGGACCGCCCTGGTGACGGGATAAGGCTGCAGGTCCTTGGCGCTGCGTGGTCATACAGGAAATATGGGATGACTGATAAGTACCGCAAGATTGCAGAGCAGTACGCTGAGGCTAATCCTTCAGCAAGGGAATTTCTGGGTGATAACTGATGATTGCCAGATCCATCTCTATGATCAGGAAGTTGCAGACCCCTAGCGGTCTTTTCGTCGCTGCTTCTGATCCTACAACTCATTACAGCAGGCAGGCCTGGCTGCGTGACAATGTCTACGTCGCCCTTGGCTTCGAGGCTGTTGATTCTTACAAAGAAGTGCTCAAGGCTTACCAAGCATTGCTTGATTTCTTCAGGAAGTTCGAATGGAAGATAGACTTTGCTATCAAGTCAAAGCCTCAGCACAAGCACGAGTATATCCATGCCCGTATAAATCCCGAGACAATGGAAGAGTTCTGGGAGGATTGGGGCAACATGCAGAATGATGCCATCGGTGCCATCCTTTTCAAGATCGGCGAGATGGAGCAGAAAGGCATCAGGGTGATCCGTGACCAGGATGATCACCGAATCGTCCAGAAACTTGTCGATTATCTTCAATCTATCGAGTATTGGCACGACGCTGACAATGGTATGTGGGAAGAGAATGAAGAGATCCACGCTTCATCTGTCGGTGCCTGTGTGGCTGGCCTGAAGAAGGTCCAGTCTATCGTCTATGTCCCTGAGGATCTTATCCAGAAGGGTATCATCACACTCAACCACTTGCTGCCTAGGGAATCCGAGAGCAAAGACACAGACTTGGCCCTGTTGAGCCTGATCTATCCGTACGATGTCGTGTCCGAGGAGCAGAAGCTTGCCATCCTTAAGGATGTCGAGACCAAGCTTGTCAGGAAGAACGGCGTGATACGGTATAGGGATGACTACTACTACAACAGGGATGGAGAAGCAGAGTGGACATTCGGATTCCCCTGGCTCGCTATCATCTACAAGAATATGGGTGACCAGCAGAAGTATGAGCACTACCTCAAGAAGACACTGGCTGTCATGAATGAGGAAGGCGAACTTCCTGAGCTCTACTACGCCAACACCGATGAACATAATGAGAACACCCCTCTCGGCTGGGGTCAGGCTCTGGCTATTGTTGCCATGAGGCTTTGATAAGACCTAAACATACTCAACAAAAAAGCAGAAAAAAGACCGCTTTTTCCTAACATAAATTTTCAATCAATCTTTTTTAACTAAAAAATTCAGGGGAATATTTAATATATATCGATAACCTATCTCCTAACCACAGAGAGATTTCCGAAGGTGTTGAGCAATGTCAGAAAGGAATACAGCAGATAGAGCAGATTCTAAGAGGACAATGATAGGTATTCCTACAAAGCCTACCACTGAAGAGATTGTCAAGAGGTTAGACGACCATTCTGGCTCCACTCCGGTAAGGCCCATTGAACCCCCGCTCACAAGGAAGATCACCCGGCCTGCTATTGGCAATGATGAATCTTGGGAACGTATCCTGGACCATGAATATGGGGGCGCCAGGCCTGAAGATTTCACTGCGCAGACGACAGGCGTATTGACCCCTGCTGACCTTAGCACAATCTCTGAACTTGAGAAGCGCCTTGTGAAAGCAGGTGAACTCTTGGCAAAGGAAGCAATCCCTGATATCTACGAAATCAAGTACGAGATACTCCGCAACACATCGATGAGAGCTACCTATCATGAACCCGCAGGTCAGCGCCCAGAGATCCGTATCGAACGTACTGAATTTAGGCCTGCACCATTGATGCGTGTCCGTCCTTCACAACCTATCGAAGTGATGTTGGAGCCATACACACCTATCGGTGAAGGCGCCCCTCAATGGACCTCGCTCTCAGACGCCTGGCTTGATCTTGATTATCTTAAGAGGATGCAGGAAGCTGGCGAGAATATCCCTTGTTCAGAGGATGCAACATTCCTCAAGTCTGTACTTGTCACCTCTGCGACGCATCTCAAGAAGGACCTTAAGCCTGAATGGGAGATTGACCAGTTCGGCGACACTGGCGTGCAGACCGTCATTGAAGAGCCTGCCTCTTCACAACAGTCTAAGCCAGTCTCAGATCCGGCACTCACTGCTCCAAGGACCACAAGCAAGACGATGGGTTACGATGTCCGGCAGGTCACCCCACCAGTATTTGATATCATAAACAGTCCTCCTGAAGAGATTCCCGACGAGGAAGCTATCAAGATATTCACTCCTGAAAGACTGAACGTCACTCGGCCTGCAGGTCGTTCCGCAGGTGATGACAGTGGCCTTTTCCAGGTGGAGTTGACTGATCCTGGTTTCCATCTTGATACTGGTATCCAGGACTTCCCGAAGCCTCTTCTTTCAGAGAAGGCATTGGAATATATCTTTGTATTCGCGAACACTGACAGGGACAATACCTCCCTCGAGCTTCGGCATGTCACAGGTGTAGGCGATTATACTGTCCAGCTGACCTGTTCTTTTGTCAGGCGGGAGCACCAGACCATGACCGACGGTTTGTTCAATTACATGGCTGTCCAGATGGACACCCAACACGGCCGCAGTGTTCCTACCCCTCACGCCTTTGCCCTTGAGTGTGTCTACCTTGGCGCACCCAAGACGAAGAAGTCGTGGCTTAAGGTGAAGCTTGTCCCTCTTGAGCTTGAAAACTGCGTGGAAGACGTCGCATATTACAAGAGAGGCGGGATCTTTGTCCGCTCTGGCTCTGTGCTTGAGGTCCCTCAGTACATCCGTTCTCCTGCTGTCGTCGACCAGATGCGTGGCCATTACAAAGAATCAAGGAGGACCAAGACCAAGCTCCTCTTCACCGCATTGATCAATTACGGCAACAATCTTGCGACCATAATGGATGGCAAGGCTGATAAGAGATGATAAGGTAAGAAGAACAGGTTGCGCCAGCTTATTATTCTACAAACACCTTCTTTCCTGTCTCGACATCTATCCCCGTGACCCTTTTCCC
>DUGW01000072.1 GCA_013331125.1 Candidatus Woesearchaeota archaeon
AAAGGGTATTACTTCTATCCAACAAAAGAAGCATATACGATCCCGGTTGCAGGCCAAACATTCACAGACAACCGGACAGTCCCAATAAGTGCAGGAAGCAACCTAATAGGCTGGTCATCAGTATATACTAAACAATTAAGCAACGTCCTCGCTCCGCCGACAAATGAAGACAGGATGACAAGATTCATCCCGGGAAGCGGATGGGAGAGGACAGACTACTACACAGGATACGGATGGTATGGAAAATTCACCACGCTCGAACCAGGAAGAGGATACTGGTTCTACCCGACAGGGCAGAGCTATACATGGGAATATGACCCGAAATAATGAAGACAAAATGATGAAGAGAACCTTGATCGCAATAGTGGGCATAATCGCGATAGTCCTGCCAGCAGTACACGCGCAGAATCTGCCTTTCGCATGCTTCGCGGACGGCGAGGTGTTCAAGAGCGACGGGACACCAGTCAATCCAGGGACAAATGTCAAGATAACGAACATGATGACAGGAGAGGTGTTCAACACGACCACAGGATATCCAAACTACCCGCCTGTCGAACAGTACAACAACGACTACAAACCAGTATTTGTATGCACTGCAGGGACTGACAAGGTCTCGGTCAGGGCATGGAACGGGACACACTACGGATATGGTGAAGTCATCGTACCGAAGGACAGCCAGGCATTGCTGAACATAACCCTAAACACACCAAACGATGTGGACAGACAACTGTCCTGGCCATTGAGCATATTTGAGAGAATAATCGGGTATTTCACAGGAAAAGAGGGATAAGAGAGACCATGAGAAGCAGACAAAGACAAGGATCATTGAAAAACAGCATGACGCCAATCATGGCGCTGTTGATGATCATAGTGTCAGCCTCGATGGCATACGCATTCGCATGTTACTGTGACGGCTACGTATTCAACTCAGACGGATCAGCGGTGAGCGCAGGGACGCCCCTCAATGTCACAAACCTGAACAATCTCGAGAATGACAACACTACGACAGGGACAGGATTCCCGGCAGCACCCGCATTCTTCAACAGATACAAGACAGAGTTCGACTGCGCAGCAGGATCAGACCAGGTAAGCGTATTCGCGACCAACGGGACACATTACGGACTGAAGATAGAGACAGTCCCTGCCTCGTCACAGGCATATGTAAACATAACACTGAATCAGGTAACAGGTCTCCTGTCGAACACCACGCCTGGGTATAAGCATATCAAGAGGAACCAGACAACGACATATGTCATCGCAATCACAAACAAACAACCCGCAACAGACAACTTCACTCTGAGCCTGAACTCAGACATCTCATACGCACAACTCAGCAGCACGCAGATAATCAACCTGCCATCAGGAAGCACGACGACAGTCACACTGACAGTGAATGATACCGATCCGGGAAGATACACATCATACATAACCGCAGTCTCTGACAACAATCCAGGCATAAATGCCACAATAGTCTCGCTGACAGAAGTGAACTACCTGCCGACAATATCAAGCCCGGCAGACAATCCTGACCCAGTATTGCCAGGAAACTCCATACAGCTGAGCGCCACGGCAATAGACCTGAACGGAAACCACGACACAAACAGGATAATCGCATGCACAAACAACACGCCCCCGGTAAACGGACAATGCGGCGGAGGGACAAGCCTGTGCGACTATTTCGATGCACCTGTAGAAGCCTCGACAACAGGACAGACAATATTCTGCTACCATAACGTGACACAAGCAAACGGGACGACAGTGACCTATTATCTGGCAGTCATAGACCGACTCAATGAGACATCAGGCTTCACTGCAGCACAGACATTCTATGTCGGGACAGCACCACCAGCACCACCACCCGCAGGAGGAGGCGGAGGAGGAGGAGGCGNNAATAAAGAACCAGGGCGAGGAACAGGTAGACTGTGGAGGACCGTGCCCTGTATGTGCGACATGCGAAGATGAGATACAGAACCAGGGTGAAGAACAGGTAGACTGCGGAGGACCGTGCCTGCCATGCCCACCACCAGAGACATGCAGCGACGGCATACAGAACGGAGGAGAAGAGGACACCGACTGCGGAGGACCATGCCCGCCATGCGCAATAGTTATGCCCGTAGAAGAGATGCCAGAAGAGGTGGCAGCAGACGTCTCGATACACGACGTAGTGGACTGCAAGAACGAAGTGACAGTCACAAAAGAAGAGATCAAGAGCATATACAACTACACAGCATATGGATTAGGGGAAGACTACTCAATACCGATAGCGATACCAGAATCATATGTGCTTGCAGCAGCACCATTCAAGACAGACTGCCCATCATCGATGTTCAACATAAGCGTATCAGTACCAGACAACCTCGAGGACATAAAAGTGCTGAGGTGCAGAGGACAGAACTGNNTCCCTGTAAGGTAAGTTTAGACACAGGAACGCAAGAGCCAAGAGTGTATGAGTACAAGAAAGAGAAGAGAGTCGAGCAGTTCTCAGCAGCACTCAAAGGCACCAACAAGATAGTGAAGACAGATGATTATGAGCTCAATTTCTCCGGAGAGGACGAAGACCTGAATGTCACAGTCGGAGGGCTGGACGAGAACATAGAATACCCCGAGAATGAACACTTAAAGATAGTCGGCAAGCCGATAGTTCTCAACGTCACAAGGACCGATGTCACAGAAGATGAAGATGCAGAGCAGAGCACAAGCATGAGAATAACAATGCCTTATATCCTCGAAGAAGGAGATGATCCTGAAAGCGTCGCGCTCTATGCCATGATCAAGGAAGGTGAAGAGACAAGATGGGAATTCATAGGCGGAAAATCCGACATCATACTCGGGCTTGTGGAAGCAGAGATCGACCTGAACAGGTATGAACAGGACGGCAAGGTGACAATCGCGCCGAT
>DUGW01000152.1 GCA_013331125.1 Candidatus Woesearchaeota archaeon
TGATGTCCTCGCCCCTTTCATCCACTGTCTTGTCTAGCGCTTTGTAGACCCTTGAAGAAACTCCCCTCTCTTCGATCTCCTCGAATACTATGAGGCCTGGTATGTTGGTATGGCTGAGCCTGTAAAGTTGGCCAAGGTTCTTTGCGAGGCCTTTTTCTAGTGCCTCCGAGAGTCTTTCATAATCAACTTCCTTCCTGACAAGTCCTGAAAGCTCCCTGATTATGCCGCTCTCTTTCCTGGGTGTTCCTTTTTTTGTGAGGACGTACCCTGAATCCAGATATCTCTCCAGGAACTCTCTTTCCTTATCCTTCACAGGTTCGATGTCTGGTCTGTTGATTGAGTAGAGCAGAGCCTTCAGTGACCTTGATGCTCCTCTGAGCTCATCTTCATTGCCCTGATTCCAGACCATTTCAATGGTCCTTATGTACTCTGTAGGGTCTGTGAATGCAAGCGCCTCAAGCACTGAGCATATCATCTTGTCGTCATAGCTTGACATCTCATACATATCTTGCGCAAGGCGTGTTGCCTTTCCATGATCTATATCGACTAGTTGCTCGAGTGTCGCTCTTAAGACGGGTTTGAGCATCTTCTGGTGTTGCGGATCGAGAAGAAGTCTCAGTATTCTTCTGAATCTCTTGATCTGCTTATTCTCCCTGTCTCTGCGTATCGTTATTGAACCTGATCTTCTGTCTTTACCGAAACGCACAGGTCCTGCAGAATACAGTCTTGCCAACACCTCGCCGATAGCTTCCCTGTTGTTCCTGAATACTTCCTCATGACTCACCACATAGAATATCGCTGCTCGGTGTTCCATCAGTTTGTCAGCATTGTATGTTCTTACTTCTTTCTTCTCTAGGATGCCGACCTGTTCATCTCTTTTCGCGGCAAAATCTTCATCTGTTACACTGTTTGCCATCGCAAGGAACTGCTGGTACCCTTCCGGGTGGCGGGATGATATGAACTTAAGTGTCACTGCTGCCGCTTCCATCAGCTCCTTATCGCCTGATTCCAGCGCCTGCCTGTACATCTCAATGGCATCTTCATGATGGTACTTCGCCCACGTGGATAATGACTTCACTGCAGATATCTTTGAGTCTTTGTCATCTTCTGCAAAGAGTCTTTTCCCTATCTTGTATGCTCTCTTNNCTCATCCTGATCTTCTAGTGCTGCTTCGAGGCAGTCAAATGCGTATTCCGGGTGGGTCATTTCAAGGATTGTCAAAGAGTGGGCTGCTGTCTGTCTGTAGCTGGACTGGTCGCTCTCCATGGCAATGCTGAACAGTCTCTTGATGTCGTCTGCTTTGCTTGCTGGAAGCTTTGCGCTCGCGAGGCTGGCTTCTGTCCTTGTTATCTCCGCACCGTCGCACAGGGAGTCCAGGAATCCTACAGCTTCTTCCGGATCATGTCTTGCGAGTGCATCGATCTTTCCGATAACCCTTTCTGAGAGTTCTGCACGGAAGCTTTTGGAACTTGGATGGTTGAGGTCGAAGTCAAGGAGGACTTTGTAGACTTTATAGAACAGGTCGACGGCGACATCTCCCACGTCTCGGTCAATGCTCTCAATCGCCTGTGCTACGCCTACACGGCACTTATACGTCTCTGATGATGCGTGTTTAAGGAAGAGGTCTATACATAGCTTCTTCCTCCTTTCTCTCTCTACCTCTGTGAGTATCCTTTCCTTCTGCTCTTCTGTGAGCCGTTCTCGGTCTTTTATTCTCTCATCAATCGTCATTGTACAGCCTTTCGAATTCTGCTCTTAACAGGGGATTCTTCCTGAGTTCTTCTATGATCTGCCTTGCTTTCTCCTGGTTGTCCTTATGGATGTATGTGAATGCCTGTCTTAGCTCATTTCCGTCTGCATATCTTTCTTCAGGATTGTATGCCAGGCACCTTTTGATCATTTCTTTCATCCCTTCAGTTGTATTTTCAGGGATCTTTGCTATCAACTCGCCATTGACTCTGGCATAATGCTCTTCTCTTTCCTGTTCGTTCATCGCTTTGAGTTCTTCCCTTGTCTTCCCGACGGCATATCTCGCGCCTGTTAACATTCTTGCTATCACCAGTCCCATCGAGTAGACATCGCTCCTGAAATCGGCGACATGACTTATCAGCGTCTCTGGTGCTGCGTGGCTTGACCCATGTGTAAGGCCTATTCCGTGATATCTCTCCTCTGCCTTGATCAGTCCCTGTGATTGTATCTCGTCAAGTTTCCTTGTGTTCCCGAAGTCTCCTATCACTGCAGTACCGTCCTGTTTCAGGAATATGTTCGCTGGTTTGAGATCGCGATGTACATAACCTTCTGAATGCAGGAAGCTGAGTCCTTCCAGGATGTCATTTATGGTCTTTACTGGCTCGACCTGCTGCAGTCTTTCCTCCAGGCTTCCTTTCTCATAATATGTCTGGGCGAGATACATCCTGTCGCCTGTCCTTCCCACTCCCTGTATCTTTGCAAGGTTCGGGTGGCTGAGGTCTTTCAGGTTGTTTATGTCAAGTACAAACATCTCTTCGAACCCTGTGCCTCCCTTGGCTTCGTGCTCTGCTATCTTCGGGTGCGCTTTCTTCGATATTATCTTCAGCGCGAGATATTCTTCTGACTCTTCATCCAGCCTCTGGTCGACTGCGAGGTAGACGACAGAAGACAGTCCTTGCTCTGATATCTTCCCTACAGGGAGGAAACCTTCCACTTTCAGGTCATCAAGTTCCAGTACCTGTCTGATGCCTCGTGCCTCTCCATGTTTGAGGACTCTCATCAGGGCTTTGTAATCCCTGTCCTGGTCGGCTAGCGGTCTGAGTTCGTCAATCAGTTCGTCTGTATTTTTCCTGCTTCCATCCTGCGTCTGGGAGCAAGGCGAGTCAAGATACATCTCTATGAATCTCCTCTCTTCATCGAAGAGCTCCATGGATTCATCTTCTATCATTAGATGGAATGCCCTCTCGAGAGGTTTTGGATCGACCATAACTGCCTGCAGGCTGTGTTCAGAAGCAGGGATTTCAGTCAAGGCTTGCTGTAGTTTCTCTTTCAGTCTTGCTGTGAACGCCTCATCGGCAAGCCTTTCAGCCATGGTTTCGACGAAGTGCTCTGCATTTTCCGTGCCTGGTGGTGGACCTTCTCTCTTTTCAAGGCCAAGAGCAAGTCTGAGACCATATTGGTTCACATCAGCGAGATATCTTAATCTTTCATATATCTCTTCAGCCTTGTCCGGTCTTTGCGCGAAGAGATTTTCGACTGCTGGTTCGACTGCATATGAAGTCTCTCTGTCTTTTCCTATCTTCACAAGGAATGGGTATATCCTTTCAGAGAACTGCGCATGCCGGAGTGAATATGCTGCGTTTCCTCTTGTGAACTTTTCTCGTGAGCGGAGTGCTTTCTGAAGCATCGTGTATATCCTTTCATCCTGGCTTTTTCCTAGGAGTTCACCTATGTGCGTTGCGGCTTCTTCTCTTGTCTTTGGTCCATCATTGATGCCGCGTTCGACAAAGTCGATGGCGTCTTCGATGTTTGCCTCCATAAGTTTGTCCATCCCTGTCTGTGCTTCCTTCCTGACGGAATGGTTGGGGTCATCAAGTGCTCTCCCGTATAATCTTCTGACCTGCTCATATGGGGCGTTTCCGACCAGGAAATGCAGCATCCTTGCCGCTTTTTCCCTGACATTGACCCGCCTGTCATCCAGGACTTTATCATAGATCTTTACTGCAAGGTCGGGTCTTGATTTCACAAGCCCGTTGATCTGTGCCGCGGCATCTTTGCGTCTTGATTCGTCTTTGCCTTCAAGAAGTGTGTCAAGGACGCGGTAGGCTTCTTCTGCAGTCTCTTCCTGTTCAGCGACCTTCTCGAGTCCATAGACTGCAGCAAATATGACGAATTCATCATTTTCATTTATTGTCTTCTTTATCAGCTCTAAAGATGTTCGGGGGTCTATCTCTGTGAGTGCATTGATTGCATGCATTGCCCCTTTCCTTACACGCCAGTCTTCATCTGCGCAGCAGTCCCTATAGAACTGCACTGTCTTTTCTGGTATTGCTTCGCCTGTCTTTTCAAGTGCGTTCTGGACCAGGAAATGCACGCTGAAGTCCTGGATTATCTCTTCTATCCATCCCAATGCCTTCTCAGGATCCCTTTCTGCCAATGCTGCCGCCGCTGTCGCCATGAACTTGTGCGCATTGCCCTTATTCTGTTCTCGTGCCCTGTTAAGGAACCTGATCGCGTCTTCCGGGCTTATGTATGCGAGGACATCCACTGCATTCCTCACTTCATTTGTCACAAAAGTCTCTTCATCCATTGAATCCAATAATATGTCCTCTA
>DUGW01000116.1 GCA_013331125.1 Candidatus Woesearchaeota archaeon
TTATCTCTATGTCCTTTGCCATGTCACCCATTACAGGGGATTCCCTTGCCTGTTGGGGATAATAACGTCCCATTGGTTGTTGACTTTGCGCATGCTGTTCAGGAGTTGCTGGCCTGAGACCTAACCTGTCTCCCATATCCCTTGATCCTTGTGTCGGAGGAACCTCTTCCATTCCCGGAACATCAGGATGCATGCCTGAATCACCCATGTCTGCTGGTGGAGGCAGGTTTCCCATTCCTGGATGCTCTGCGCCATGCTCGTCGTCAAGACCGAAATCGCCTAGACCGCTTAGGTCGCCTATGTCTTCTTCTTCTTTCTTCCAGAACTTTGCTTTGTCCATTATGCCCATATTGAACACCTTATTCTGCGAAAGGCACTGTCGGCCCTTTCTTCCTCTGGTTATTGATTATGAAAGCTATTATAACAAGCACCACAATTGCTATTACTGCTATCAATCCGTATCTGATCAAAGCAGCCTTATCAGTCACACCTTTCAATGACTCATATTCCTCGAATGACATCTCCTCTTTTTCAGGTATGACCTCTTCCTTCACCGCCTCGACAGCTTCTGCCTCTTCAACCTCTTCGACAGCCCCTGGCAGCATCAACGTGACCTTGACATCTGCACCGCTGCCTTTTGTATGTGCTTCAATGCCTTGTGCTCGCACTGTTGCGACAGGGTCTGGTATCGAGTAGTTGCCTTCTGTGTCATACCTGACCACATATTCTATGACAGATGTTGATCCTGCATCGACTGTGACATCCCATGCCTGGTCGCCTTGCTCGACTGTAACATCTGCTGCTATTGTGCCGTTGTTCTTGACCTCTAGCATCACTTTGCCATCAGTCGATTTGTTGAGTGTCTGGGGTGCTATTGTCCTCATGAATATTGAAGGCGCGTTTACCCTTCCTTGGATTACATCCATTGTCTCTTCTGTGCTGTTTTCGTCGAACCTGTTGCCATAATTGTCATAGTACTCTACCACCGTATTATTAAGTTTGATAGCATCTCCTGCGACCTTCGGCCTTATCTTGAGGATGTTTTTTATGGTCACTTCTTCGCCAGGGTCGAGTTTGTCTATGAAGAATGTCTTTGGGCCCACCAGGTCAAACTCTTCCTGCAATGGGAAGAAAACTGTAATATCCCGGACGATCTCAAGTTCCTCGTCATTTCCGACAGTGACTTCTACTGGAACTGCCATGCCCATATAGACATCATCCGGCTCATCAATAGTGAGATCTACGCTTATGTCTGGTTTAAGCGGCTCGACAGTGATCTCTGTGACCTCTATATAGGTTATTGTCTGTTTAAGGTCTGGATCAAAGAAAGATACATTTGTGACAATCTCATATCTTGTCTTCTCATGCACTATCGGAGGTATGAGCCTGTACCTATATATGTCTGTATCTGTCTCTTTGTTCAGCTTCACCTTCTTTGCATGCACTCCCTCGATGTGGAACTCTGAAGGGATTGTATCAGTGACCTGGACCTCCTTGATGTCGACCAGCCTCTGATTGTCTACTGAGACTGTCACCTCTGTCTCCTCTCCACCCTCAAGCACCTCTCCCTCAGAGGAATCCCATCCTATTGAAAGGTCCTCATTGGGCTGTACATTGATCTTGAATTCTGAATAGTTCATATACCTCTCGCCGAAGTCATTTTTATAAGTGACTGAGACATTCAGTGGAAATTCCTTGTTGGATCCTACCTGTGGTGGTATCAAGACTACACTGTAAGGTATCTTCTGGCCTTCTTTAGCTATCTCGTCATAATGGACCTTCTTGAATCCTGCAAGATCTGTGATGACAGTTACATCGACATCCTCCAGCGCTGAGTATTTGTTCTTGTTCTGTGTGTATATCCTGAACCTGTATGGATGCAGTGCTTCTATGTCTATATTGTCTTCTTCGTCTGTGTCTTCATCATCGTCAAGCCTGACTGGTGAGGAGAATCTCTTGCTCTCGTCATCGACAGTCAGCCTTATGCCTATGCCTGCATCGCGTATAATGAAGTCTTCGTATTGGTTGTCCTGGAACGCCATATCATCGTATTCGTATTTAGTCTGTACAAGAATGCTCTGGCTGCCTGACTTCACTGCTTTGAGCTTCACGATAAAGAGCTTTGAGCTGAAGTTCCCTATTGTCCCTTTCCATCTGAGAACATTGTTGCTTACCTTGCTTATCCTGTCAGATGACCAGACAAAGCTTGATCTGTTTCCGCTTGAATTGATATAGTTGAACCTGAGATGGCTCACTGACTGGTATATTGAATCGACAGGCAGGTTTATATCGAAAGCGCTGACATCGATATCGTCTCCATATTCGTTTGTTATGTTCACGATGAGCCTGAAGGTCTCCCCTATGTCTACATCAGGATTTTCTTCATCGAAATCAAATGTAGTCCCGTCGACCTCATAGTCTTCGCGGACAATGGCTGAATAGACAGATATGACCGATTCAAAGTCAAGGGTAAGTGTTGAAGAGTACTCATTGACCCATTTGAATCCGTCCCAGTACTTGAGGTGTGCTGTGAAGCTCTGGTGCAGCTCTTCTGTCCCCTTGATTATGAACCTGCATTCCCTCTCATCGCCTTCATCAAGATGTCCCTGCCAGTAGACCTGGTTCTCGTGGACCCTGCAGCCACCTTCAAGGTCATATATCTCTATCGATACAGGATAGTCGTCTGTCATGATTATCTGTGATGCATGACCGCCTGTCGCCTCCATCGTTATTGTGACCTCTGCCTCCTGGCCTACAAGCAGATCTGTCTCGTTTATCGTCCTTGTTATGGATACTTCAGGCTTTGACCTGTATATCTGGACTATTGCGTACAGTTCATTTTCCTCCTCATCATAAGTTGTGTTTTCAAAACATATCCTGAAGCTTTCCATGTCCTTGCAGCCATACAATTGGACTGTCTGGAACATAGGGTCAGCATCTATGAATATTGCATTGGCATACTTGTTCATGGTTATTATGAAAGTGAAATCATCGATGTCTATGCTTTCACCTGAAAGTATCTCTCCATTGAACTCCTCTGTCTCGCTGAGAACGACTGATGAGAACATAGTTAAAGCTAGTAATGATACGATGAACAGCATCAACCTCTTTTTTTCTGTCATTTTTTTGTTTTTTTCCGGGCTAAGGTGTCACCACTTCCTTGATCCCGTGCTTGAACGCCAATGTCTCCTTGTGGACATCGATGTTCCCTTCTTCTTCCTCTTCTACAAGCCTGCTGACAAAGTCTCCTTCCAGCAGTTGGTTCTCAACATAATACTTGAATAGCTCCTGCCTGTCCTCCTCGTCTGCAGCATCGACCACCAATGCTATCTTATCAGGTAGTGCATCCTTTTTGACAACGATCACCTTGTAATAATCATCATATACATCTGAATCAGGGTTATCAAGCTCGCCTTCGAAATCTGAGATATCTGGTTCAGGCGCACCTTCCTGTGTGGCAAAGCCTGTAAGCAGGTTGCCATCATCCTCCAGCAGGAATAGGTTGTTCGAGTCCAGCAGGTTGTCGCGCATATTGCTCTCATCTAGGTAGCGCATGCCTACCACTACAAGCCAGACCACTGCTATTACTCCCACAATGCTCAGTATAAGTGAGACTACCTTGCCGAAGATTTTCATCAATAGAACTACTGCTAACATGATTACTATTATCCCTATTACAGTTGACAGCTCCATTAACTACCTCGTTTTCAGCATAGCCAGCACACAGCCAGCAGATTAGCTGTCCTTACACTACTCTAACACTAAAATACTACTAAAACTAACCCCTATTTAAATACCCACACTATTTAAATGTTACGCTTAAATCAGCAGCACAACAAGCACCAGCAACGCCCCTCTTTCCAACTGCTACATAACCACCAGCTCCATCAAGACTGAAATCTAAAGCACTACCCCTAATATTATTAGCGCTGGCAGCTCCACCTAGCGAGCTGTCAGAAAATGAACAGACCACAAATGCAGTTGGGCAAACAGAAGAAAGTGATGAAGCAGTGCGAGCGTGGCGCTGTCAGCGCGTTAAGAAAACAATCAATCCTCACCATGGATAAAGTTAGCGATTTCTCTTCCTGGCCGGGATAACTCAACTAAAAGCTGGATCTGCTTTTCTTCTATATCTTCTGCTCCGGTATACACATTAAACCCTGCTTCAATATAATCCCTACTCCTTCCAGCTTCGCGTTCCGATGCAGTGACTGCGTAAGAAGACATATTGAGGAGAACAGCCACACCTATTGCATCCACCATAATTCTCTTCATAAGCCTAAACCCAAAAAGAGTGGGAGCATTGAAATCATAAGACGGCACTACAGGTTCTCGCTGTACCTTCTTTCCCTCTGCAAGTTCCTTTGTCCTGGTTTCAAGATTCCTCATCTTATTTTACCTCAAACAATTAGCAAACCATCACTTACAAATCTTTTCTTCCCCATGAAGAAAATAAGCTACCTCCCTTGCAGGCTTCAAAGCAAGGCGTACAGGATCATAAGTTTTCTTCCCATCTGATGTGACATATGTCTTTTGATTGCCCTCAATATACTTAGGGCTATACCCTTTTTTCAAGGCCTGCCTCNNTCTTTCAGCCCAGAAGGTGCAGCAGTGTGGGCCGGAGTAACAATATTGTCCAGAACAGGATCATCTTCTATTAGCTCTGCATCTCTGACAATCTCAAGCCTCTGCCCTCCAACATCCGGCACTGGCTCTTCAACACCTTCTAATCTAGCCCCCAGGTTGCTCATCTTGAGAAAAAGGAAAAATCAGTTATTAATAAATTTTACCCTGTCCTTGAAGAATAATCATGCCTGCTGCTTTCCGGAAAGAACGTCCCTTTTGGATGGACATAATAAGCAAGGGCCGCATTTAATGCGCCTGCCAAAAAACCACCACCTGTGTACTGCGCAACTAAGGTTCCTATGTCGACCAATGACTCTCTACTGATCCCTGTATGCGGCTCTTGATAGACCGCAACAGCTGAAGAGACAAGTGCAAAACCGACTGCTGTACGACCGCCAACCTTATACATGAACTCTTCCAATCCCATGCAGAAGACACATCCACTGGAAATATTTAAACTTATTCCTGCTATTTAAAAACGCTTCTCACATATTCTCCCCAACACACATCCCTCACATACAGGCTTGCTCCTGCAATTGCGTTTCGCATGCTCAACTATAAGGGCGTGGTATTCTTGATATGATTCCAGATTCTTTTCTAGATTTTCTTCAAACAGGTGTTTTATCGATTCATATGAATCAGAGTGAGAGATGACTCCCAATCTGGAAAAGATTCTTTTTGTGTATGCATCAATGACGAATTCAGGCATCTTGAAAGCATATAACAAGATAGAATCTGCTGTCTCATTTCCAACACCTTTCACACCCAGAACATCTGTGCGTGAAGGAATTCCCTCTGATCTTTCAAAGAACTTGATGAATTCTCTGATGTACTTTGCTTTTTGATTATAATATCCTGCTGGCTTGATCACCTCTCTTAATTTTCCAGCACTTAACTTTTTTATCCCCTTAGCACTCAATGAATTTATCCTTTTTAGGTTATGCAAGGCTTTCTCGACCTGCGGCCAAGAGGTATTCTGCGTCAATATAGCGCCTAAACATATCTCAAACTGCTGCAATTCATCCTTGGGAAAACTGTAATCTCCAGGATGGTAACCTGTGACTGATCCAGTCTTTGTAGGATTGACACCTTGATGACCCAACAAAGGCCACCAGCCTTG
>DUGW01000219.1 GCA_013331125.1 Candidatus Woesearchaeota archaeon
AGAAGGAGAGGTCATAGGACTCAACATAATCAAGCACGCATGCAAACAGAAAGACGCAAACAGGATGAAATTCTCAACCCTCACCAAAGACGAACTGGTAGAGGCATACAACAACAAATCAAAACACCTGAACTGGGGACAGGCATACGCAGGAGAGACAAGACACTTCCTGGACTGGATGTACGGAATAAACCTGTCAAGGGCGCTGACGCTCAGCATCAAAGCGGCGAGGAAGATGCACAAGATACTCAGCTCAGGAAGGGTGCAGGGACCTGCGCTCAATATCATCGTCGACAAAGAGAAAGAGATACAGGCATTCAAACCAGAACCATACTGGGAACTGGAATTCACAGGAGCAGTGAAGGAAGGACCACTCACAGCACAGCACAACGACAACCCATTCTGGAACAAGGAAAATGCATCAAAGATCAAAGAGAAGATAGGGACAGCCAAGAAAGGCACAGTAAAAGATGTGAAGAAGAACGAGTTCAAGCAGGAACCACCAGTGCCATTCGACCTGACCACACTGCAGACAGAGGCATTCAGGACACTCAAGATACCACCATCATACACGCTCCAGCTGGCACAGAACCTATACCTCGACGGAGCGATATCATACCCAAGGACAAGCAGCCAGCAACTGCCGCCATCGATAGGGTACAAGAAGATAATAGAGAAGCTGTTCAAGAACCCACAGTTCGAGAACGAGTGCGGACACCTGCTGTCAAAGAAAGAACTCAAACCGAACAACGGAAAGAAGACAGACCCGGCGCACCCGGCAATCTACCCGACAGGACAGATGCCGTCGATAAAAGGCAAAGAGATGCCGCTTTACGAGCTCATAGTCAGAAGGTTCCTCGCGACATTCGGAGAGGCAGCGATAAGAGAGACAGTGAAGATAGAGATAGACGTGGAAGCAGAGCTGTTCACAGCAAAAGGGACAAGGACAAAAGAGAAAGGATGGCATGAGCTCTACGGAAAGTACGCAACACAGAAGGAAGANNTCATGCACGACAAGGAGACACAGCCTCCAAAACGATACACACAGGCAAGCATAATCAAGGAACTCGAGAAGAAAGGCCTGGGAACAAAAGCGACAAGGGCAGGAATAGTGGACAACCTGTTCCACAGAGGATACGCGGTAGACAAACCGATAATGGCCACAGGGCTAGGGATAAAGACAGTGGAGACACTGCAGAAATACTGCCCAGAGATACTCGACGAGGAACTCACAAGGAAATTCGAAGAAGAGATGGAACAGATAAGAGAGGACAAGAAGAAAGAGGACGAGGTGCTAGGAGAGGCGAAAGGCGTCCTCACAAAGATACTCACACACTTCAAGAAGAACGAGAAACAGATAGGAGACGAGCTCGCCACAGCGATGATAGAGAGCGAGAAAGAGCTGAACTACATAGGCAAGTGCAAGAGATGCGGCGGAGACCTCGTGATAAAGAAAGGAAAATACGGATACTTCATAGCATGCGACAACTACCCTGACTGCAGCNNAGAGTGCGGACACCCGAAGATAATAGTCGGTTCAGGAAGGAAAGCACAGGAAGTATGCATAAACCCGGACTGCAAGACAAAGAAATCAGACGACGCAGCAGTACGCAAAGAGATGGAACAGGTAGAGAGCGGAGAGATAGAGAAACCATGCACGAAATGCGGAAAAGGGAAGATGGTGCTGAGGAAATCAGTGTACGGACAGTTCTACGGCTGTTCTCAATACCCGAAGTGCAGACACACAGAGAAGATAGAAGGGAACAGCAACGGGAAGAAGGGCGCTGAAAAGAAAGGGAAAGAAGACGAAGAGTGAAGCGCAAGAGAAAGGTAAAAGTCTACTTCTGATCACCAGAAATCATTCAGGGTCTTGTTCGTCTTGATGTTGTAGATTATCTGGAGTTCGTCAAGCTGATTCTCCAAATGGACAGTGAGGTCCTCGAACTGGCTGGGAGCGAAGTCAAGCTCAGCAGCCTTGACGATATGGATAGAATGCTGAAGCTTACGGATTATCTCAAGCTGGGTCTTGGCATCGAAGGTCTCGAAATGCTCAACAGAGATGCTACGCCTGATACGATCAAGGTCCTCTTTTTCCATCAGGAGACAAAGGAAGAGGAGGTTTATAAGTTTTGGGGGTTTAAAAATCGTCCCAGCAGTATGACAAAGAAAACTATTTAAAAAATCACCAAGTGCCCCAACATATGGCAAAGGGGGTCAGACATCTAGCGATAATAGCGTCCATACTCTTCCTAGTCCTCATAAGCATGCCGACAGTGATGGCTGTGCAGAAGACAGGACACATAGTGCTTCTGGCAGTATACAACGAAGGAGGCAAGTTCACAGGAAGCCCGGCAGACCTGCAGCTGGAGATCAAGCCAGGCAACGGAAGGGTATTCATAGAGACGATACCCCTCTCAAAGGTGGACACGCAGATAAGCACAAGATTCGCAGAACAGATAGCATGCCAGTTCGCAGAGGCAGAATGCGACAAGTATGACTTCTTCTACAC
>DUGW01000138.1 GCA_013331125.1 Candidatus Woesearchaeota archaeon
CCCTCTCCATCATCTCTTCGACTGTCATCTCAAGCACAGAATCACTCAAATCCCATCACCCCGGAATTTTTTTCAGGGTCGATTTTTTGGGTATAAAAATATTTGTGTGGTGGGACTGTACAGGTCTTTTCATCTCTGGATGGATACGAAAACCCCAGAAATAGGCAAATTATATTAACCTCGCTCGCTTTTTACAGGGCATGGGAGAGACAGATACAGTCGATGTGGACCAGAAATATGTCAATGCCACAGTGAACCTTGCGCTTGACACGCTCAAGATAGAGAAACAGGCATTGGTATTCGTGAATTCCAAAAGGAGCGCAGAGAAGACAGCAGAGGACATAGCACAGAAGATCAAGACAGTTGACCCTGAACTGCAGACACTTGCAGAACAGGTGGTCGGTGCTATCGCAAAACCCACAAAACAGTGCGAGAGATTGGGCAGATGTGTCGCAAAAGGGACAGCATTCCACCATTCAGGACTCACACAGAAACAGAGACAGCTCATCGAGGACTCATTCAGGTCAGGGAAGGTAAAGATAATCGCATGCACGCCGACATTGGCAGCAGGCGTCGACCTGCCGGCATACCGAGCGATAATACGCGACCTGAAAAGATATTCAGAGACAGGATGGGGAGGGATGCAATACATCCCGGTGCTCGAATACCTGCAGATGGCAGGCAGGGCAGGACGACCAAGCTATGATTCTGTCGGTGAGGCGATATGCATAGTGTCCAGCGAAGCAGAAAAAGAGGCAGTGCATGAGAAATACACAAGAGGAGAACCAGAAGAGATATACAGCAAACTGGCAGTCGAGCCGGTGCTGAGGACATACATACTATCATTGATAGCGACGGAATTCGTGCACACAAAATCAGAGATACTCGATTTCTTCTCAAGGACATTCTGGGCATTCCAGTTCAAGGACATGCAGCACCTGAGAGACATAATAGAGAGGATGCTCGACCTTCTAGAGAGATACGAGTTCATAATCATGAAACCCAAGGACGATTTCGTCAGTGCAGACGAGATCAGGGGAGAGGATGAGAAGATAAGGGCGACATTCCTGGGAAGAAGGGTGGCGCAGCTCTATATAGACCCTCTCACTGCGCATCACCTGATCAAGAGGATAAGGAGAAGCACAGAGAAGATGATACACGAGTTCGGACTGCTGCAGATGGTGACAAACACACTCGAGATGAGACCGTTGCTCAGGGTGAAGACAAAAGAGTTCGACACAATAATGGAACAGTTCAACTCATATGACCATTACGTTTTCCAGAAAGAACCTTCGATATACGAGCCGGAATACGACGAGTTCCTCGCATCGGTCAAGACAGCATTCTTCCTACTGAACTGGATAGAGGAGAAGGATGAGGAATACCTGCTCCAACAGTTCGACGTCAGGCCGGGAGAGACAAGGGTCAAGATAGAACGGGCAGACTGGCTATTATACTGCTGCGAAGAACTGGCCAAGATAATGCATTTCAACGAGATAGTCAAACAGGTGATCAAGCTAAGGTTCAGGCTCAAATACGGAGTGAAAGAAGAGCTGCTGCCACTGTTGCGGCTGCGTGGGATAGGAAGAGTGAGAGCGAGGAAGATGTTCACCAACGGGATAAAGGATATCGGAGACGTGAAGAAGACAGATGTCGCGTCACTCGCACAGCTGCTCGGCAAGGCATTGGCTATCGACGTGAAGAAACAGGTAGGACAGGAAGTGGAAGTACCAGACGCGATATCTGATAGGAGAAGGAAAGGACAGATGAGCCTGGGGAAGTACCAGGACTAAGGAGAATAACCGGTGACTTTCCTGAAATACTCCCTGACAGGACCGACCACATGAGGATTATCGACTGCGAATTCTAAAGAAGCCTTGTAAAACCCTCTTTTCTCCGGGAGTGCATCCACTGCACCGCAGATGCAGTCAAGATTCTCCTCAACAGTCCTGATGTTCTCGACTGCAGAGCCAGGACCCTTGAGTTCCCTTGTCAGGTATGCCCTGTATATCATGGCTAGGTGTGTGATCATACCTTTCTCCTGAAGCTGGTAGACTGTCCTGATCAATTGCTCATAAGTCACTGTGGGTTCCGGAGCCTCGAATCCCTGGATGATATCCCTGACATCACGCAGGACCAGCTCTTCAGGAGTCTCTTCAAGCCTGCTGGCAGGTATAGGGGTGAATTGTTTGATGTCTTTGCTCATGGTCGGGATGGTGAAAGATGTATCTTAAGAATGGATGTGGTGAAAAGATTCACCTTATAAGACGTTCCTGTGCAGACCGATGGACATCTAATCAGCCATAGTGCCAAAAACCTTTTAAACCACCCCTGCTTGGCCTGAGGATGGTGATTGTAAATGACAGATTATCTATCAATACAGCAGGCAATGGACCAGGGCTCCGGGCCAGTGAGCATAAGGGGCTGGGTCTGGAGAGAGAGGGGAAGCAAGAAGCTCAAGTTCATAGTACTGAGAGATTCTACAAATGTCATCCAATGCGTGATAGCAAGGCAAGATGTCGGTGATGAGAATTTTGAGATAGCTGACAAGGTGCAGATAGAGACAAGCATGGAACTCCGCGGGGAGATAAAAAAGGATGATAGGGCACCGACAGGATATGAAATTCTCGTGAAAGATTTCAAGGTCATAGGAGAGAGCGACACATTCCCGTTAGGAAAAGACCAATCAAGGGAATTCCTGGATGATAACAGGCACCTGACCATAAGGACAAGAAGGATGACCGCGATCATGAGAGTGAGAGCGACAGTGATGGATGCGTTCAGGGAACACTACAAGATGAATGGATTCGTCGAATACTCGCCTCCAATATTCCAACCAAGCCAGTGCGAAGGAGGAGCGACACTGTTCGAGGTAAAATATTACGACAAAGCCATATATCTCACGCAGAGCGCACAGCTATACTCAGAAGCGATGACCTTCGGACTGGACAAGGTATTCGTGATGAGCCCGACATTCAGGGCAGAGAAGTCAAAGACATCAAGACACCTGAGCGAGTTCTGGATGGCAGAGATGGAAGCTGCATGGATGGACCTTGACGGACTCCAGGACGATGTGGAAGCACTCCTGAAACACATCGTGAAGAGAGTCCTTACAGAGAACAAGAAAGAGCTTGCAATCCTTGAAAGAGACGTGACAAAACTACAGCCAGTGGTCGACAAACCATTCAACAGGATGACATACACGCAGGTGTTGGAAATGCTGAAAGAGAAGGACGGCATGGAAGTCGAGTGGGGCAAAGACCTGAGGACAGTGGAAGAAGAGAAACTCAGCGACCACTTTGATGTGCCGACAATAGTCACCAGGTACCCGTCACAGATAATGGCATTCTACAAGCCAAATGATCCTAAAGATGACAAAGTGGCATTGTGCCTGGACGTAATAGCGCCAGAACATTACGGAGAGATAGTGGGAGGGAGTCAGAGAGACCTCGACGTGGCAAGGATGTCAAAAAAGCTTGAAGCTATGGGCGAGAATCCCAGCAATTATACTTGGTATTTTGACCTAAGAAAGTACGGTTCAGTGCCACATTCAGGACATGGAATGGGTGTGGAAAGGGTAGTCGCATGGGTATGCGGACTGGACAACATAAAGGACGCGATACCGTTCCCAAGGACAATGACAAGGTATACGCCTTGAGGTGAAAAGATGGCACAAGACATGACACAACTGCTCCAGGAGACCCTGAGAGAGCTGGATTACCTGAGGAACAACTGGGGGTCATTGTCCAGATTCGTGCTAGACAAAGAAGGGCAGAAGGTGTCAAATGAGTTCAGGGACAGATTGACAGTCGCAATCAAGAACA
>DUGW01000180.1 GCA_013331125.1 Candidatus Woesearchaeota archaeon
GCCAGCAGATGTATCCTCAGCATGATTGCACATGCGGTGTCGCCGAGACAAAGCCAAAATGCTGCTGCCAGGCGACCATAACAGGCAAGGATACCTCTAGAGTCACCAACGCATTCATCGATAAGGATCTTTGCGTATTGGACAAGACCCGTGCTGAGAATATCAGGAAGATGGGCTATTCGGCGACGATGACCTGCACTAACCTTGATGAGGCTAGTTGCACAGCAAGGAATCTTGCAGGCATGACAGACCTTACCCCTTTCGGCTCCCGTACGACTCTCGGCGGCGGTTCTGAATGCTGCTGCAAGACCCAGGACAAGAATGGTGTCGTAAGCACGACGACCCTGCCTACAGCAGAGGCCTGCTCTAAGCACGCGCTTGATATCCAAGCAGTAAGCAGCGCATGCACTGACATGTCTATATGCACTTCTGGGGCAGGAACCGCAGGTGCGACCGGCGCATCAGGTGCTGCACCGACAGGTTGCTGCGTAAAGAAAGTGGTAGGAACGAATAAGTATTCTGACGTCGGCGCGACCCAGAATGTATGCATGTTAACCAGCGCGTATGAATGGTGGACTGCTGAGCAGTGTGAGAAAGCAAAGAACGCAGGCATGTTCATATAAGACTTAAAATCCTTTCAAATTTTTCTTTTCTTTGATCTTCTGAATATCCCTTCGCCGCTTCGAGCAGTCTCTTCTTGTCGACGATAAGTCCTATCTTCTCGAGATATCTCCTAAGCAATCCTGATATGATGAACTGAGTGAACTGTGTCACGTTATGCCTCTTCTCTCTCTTCCTGCATCTCTCAAAGTCCAGCAGCACCGCCTTGCCTTTCTTTGTCACGACTATGTGTTTCACTGGGTGGTGCATCTCTTCCTTGTTCAGCATCATGGAATCCAGTATGAACATCTGCTTATAGACATCCTTGAGCAGTTTCACTGCCTGTGCCTTTGTGGCATGGCCCAAAAAATCCAGCACGAACTCCCCCTCGACGAATTTGTAGACGAAGAAGTCCTTGCCTGCAAACAGCAGTTCAGGCCCTATGTCTTTCTTGTTTAGCAGTTTCAGCATCTTCGCCTCATTGTCTACAGTGCCTGTCGCGTCGATGTCCTGGCGCTGCATCTTTATCGCCACTTTCTGTCTTCCGAGCTGACCAGTATAGATAAGTCCTCTATGTCCCCTTGCCAACAACCTAACCTTGGTCACGCCTTTCTTCTCCAACAGGATGCGCAGCTTTGTCTTCATTATCTTGTACACATACAATGTCTCGAATGCGATCTTCAGAGAGTTGACCTCCTCAAAACACAGCATATTTGCGAGTATGGCCTCTTCCACCCTCTCCTTCCTTGTCAATGTCGAGAAAAGAAGCAGCACGCAGCCGTCATCTTTGAGGTAATCCGCTACTGAATCTAGGAACCTGACTGTCAGTTCGTATCCTTTCTTGCCTCCTGTGGTCGCCAGTGCAAGGTCTGCAGGCTCTCGTTCATCTGCAGGCAGGTAGGGAGGATTGAACATCACCAGGTCATACTTCTTCTTCGGCACTTTCGAGAACAGGTCAGAGATTATGAACTGCACCTTCTCGCCCTTGACTTTCTTCCTGCAATGTGCTATTGCCTCTTTGTCTATGTCGACAGCCAACACACTTTTCACATTCCTCTTCATCGCCGCAGTCTCTGCCAGTATTCCTGAACCTGTACCTATCTCAAGGACTTCGCCTTTCACGTATTTCTTCACTGCTGCCTGTATCAGATAACTGTCTTCCTGAGGTTCATATACCATAAGACTGCATTGCAGAATTAGTTATTTAATGGTTTCTATCATTCGAGTCCTGGCTCTAGCAGTTGAGAACCTGTTATTGCCTTTCCGTGTTCTCCGCTCTCGCTGTCCGGCAGTTCCGTAGGGTATTCTCCTGTGAAGCATGCTGCACAATAACCGGTCCCTGGTGGTACGCTTGCCCTTGCTCCCTCGATGCTCAGGAAACCGAGGCTATCAGCCCCTAACAACACCCTCATCCTCTCGACAGTGTTGCTTGACGCCATGAGCTCTTCCCTCGTAGGTGTGTCTTCACCGTAATAGCAGGGATCTGTCTTCGGCGGCGAGTGTATCCTCAGATGCACCTCTCTTGCCCCTGCCCTTCTGACCATATTGACAAGTTTCCTGGAAGTGGTCCCTCTCACTATGGAATCATCGACGACAACCACTCTTTTTCCTTGTACCACGCTGCCAACTATGCTTAGTTTGAGCCTCAGCCCAAAGTCCCTTATGTGCTGCTCTGGTTCTATGAATGTACGGCCTGCGTAATGGCTTCTCTGCAGTCCTGACTGTATCGGTATGCCTGATTCCATAGCATAGCCTTCTGCTCCCGGCCTTCCTGATGCAGGCACTGCGATGATGACATCTGCATCTGCCGGCTGTTCCCTTGCCAGCTGTCTTCCTGCCTCTGTCCTGTAGTGACCGACATCATGCTCTGCGCTGAATATCCTCGAGTCAGGTCTTGCGAAATACAGGTACTCAAACAGGCATGGGCTGGCGACAGATTTCCTGTCGAGCTTCCTTGACTCAGGCCCTCTTTCAGATAAAGTGAGCATCTCTCCTGGCTTGATCTCCCTTACGTAGTCTATATCATTGATCCCGAAAGCACAGCTCTCAGATGATATGAAGTATGCGCCTCCGAGTTTTCCCAGGCACAGCGGTCTGATGCCTTCCGGTCCCTTGACTGCTATGAGTCTGCGTCTGTTCATCACTATCAGGCTGTATGCTCCCTGGACATCCTTGAGTCCGTTCTGTATCTTGTCTTCGAGTGTCTCCCCTTCTGCGTCTATGAAACGGTATGCGAGCATCTCTGTGTCTGTCGTCGTGCGGTATACCCTCCCTTTCTCTTCGTCATTCCTTCTCCACTCGAGTGCGTTTGTGATGTTCCCGTTGTGTGCTATGACGTAATGCCTGTTCATGTATTGTACGACCAATGGCTGCACATTGTTGTTGTTAGGCACCCCTGTAGTCGAGTATCTCACCTCTCCTACTGCCGCATGCCCCTTGAGCGGGGTTATCTTCTCCTGGGACCTGAAGACATCGACTACCAGTCCCTGTTTTCTCCTCTCAAAGAAATCCTTTCCATTGGTGCTGACTATTCCGGCACTCTCCTGCCCTCGGTGCTGCAGCATGTGGAGTCCCAGATATGTCTGGTATGCTGCTGAAGAATTTCCATACACTCCGAATATCCCGCACATTTAATTATCACTTTTTTCGTTTATGCGTATCCGAGTCCAGAGCTGTTTATATGGTTTGTTGTTGTCGGGAGAAGATGCTTTAAAAGGTATAAAAAGGGAGAAAGACTGATGGAAATGAAAGTCCAGGAAAGAAAGAAAAAAGAAATATCTGTGGAGGGGACTTATTCCACAGTCAGTATCAGTCTCATACTGCCGGAGAAGATATCCCTTACAGTATAGACTCCCGGCTCGTTGAAGACATAGCTTGATTCTCCTCCTGCAGCCATCCTTTCACCTTGCCAATGCCGTATCGTATCGAAGCCGCTTCCTGAATCGACGACGATCTGGTGCGGCCAAGTGTCTGCATTGTGGAACCTCATCTCAGTGCCGACCTTCACAGTCATGGCACCCTGATCCATCGTCTTGTTCGGCAGCAGGTTGACCTGGACAGCATTTTCCAGCCCTTCAGGCAGCTCCACAGATTCTGGATTCTCTTCTTCTGCTGGTGCATTTCCCTCAACCCTTGACCCTAATCTTTCAGACTCGAACTCCTGGTCAGTCTCGGTAGTTTTTGTAGGGGCAGGTTGCTGCTCTGGCACAGGTTCTGCTTCAGCCTCTGGCTTAGGTGCTGGTTCTGGTACAGGCTCTGGTTCTGGCTGTGCCTCTGGCATGGTCGGCAGGTTCTCTCTGTACTCTTCTGCTATCTTCTGCTCCTCTTCTGGATGCATCGGTGCCTGTTTAGTGCAGCC
>DUGW01000158.1 GCA_013331125.1 Candidatus Woesearchaeota archaeon
CCATCTTCTTAAGAATTACCATGGATCCCCCATCGAGATCCTTGAACCCTACCAGTTCTATGTTTCCGCCCAGAGTTATGTTCTCGTCCCCAACCATGACCAAACACCTCACTTTAGTGGTTTATCTCTACAAGGATATTGTTGGTATTTTAGTATTTAAATGTATTGGTCCTGCCCGACTTTTCTCTGACTGCTGTGTTGGTGTCTTTCCCGCAGGCCCACCGAAGAACTGTCAGGGCCGTTAGCGGGGGTCGCCCCATCCGGGGAGGTAGGCCTCGCGAGAGATTCTGCAGAGCCGAGGACCGACACGAACACAAGTAGAATTGCTGCTCGGTTCCCTGCTTCTCTCTCAGCACAGTGCCGGATAGTTCGGATTCTCTACCCTGTGGTCCACGATGCCTGTCAGGTTCCTGAACCATTCTGGGTTCCCGAAGCTGTTCCTTGTCAGTTCATCCTCATGTCCCCAGTCCACGACAGTCTCTGTGAATTCCATCTTTATCCCTGCCAGGTCTGATCCTGTCTTCCAGTCCCAGAACCCGCTGTCTGTGTGCCACCAGAATGTCTGGTCTTTCTTGTCATAGTTTGCGTAGAATGGGTACAGGTCTGTGATCTCGACTGTGAAGACTCCTTCTTTGTATTCTGTGACTGCTCCTCTTCCCATCACGTCGTGTTCTTCGTAATCGTAGCCTTCTTTCTTCGCTGCTTCCACTTTCTCTTTCACGAACCGCTTCCCCTCTTCACTCTCTACATTCACTATCGGGAAGCTCCAGTATTTTCCTGTCTGCAGTGGCCAGTGGAACATCTTGAGTCTTCTTCCTGGCATGTCTGGGTCCCATACCAGTGCCAGGTCTCTCTGTGAGTATGCCTGTTCTTTCTTGTGCGTCTCGAGCTCGAAGTGCAGCTTGTAGTACATCGGCTCTGCGCACCCTTGCCCGTCAAGTACTGGCATGAGTTTGAACGGTTCGTACCTCACCAGCACGTAGACGTCTTCATTCACCCAGTTGTCTCCCTCAGGTTCTGAAGTCATCAGATCGGCAAATGTCTTTGGCTGCCGCATATACAGCGCCTTGAGGTTCAGGTCCCCCTCTTTTGCTACATAGGGTATTGTGGCATTGAGCCTGGTCTTGTTCTCTACGACCACTACCTCATACCTCTGGTCTTCCTTGTAGACATTCCCGTCATGGTCTGCCAGGTATTCGGTCTTCCTGACCACCCAATAGTCTCCTGTCTTCCAGTCTGGGTGGTATGCCTTTTCCGGCCCTAATTCTGCCCTGCTGGCTATGAACTCCTGTTCTGGGCCTGCTTTCTTCGGATAAGTAGTGCATCCTGTAACTAGCAGGATTCCCAATACCATAAGTATTATTATGTGTCTCTTCATCAGTCTTCCCTATCTATTATCCCCTATCCCCTCTTTGTGGGTTTCTAGCAAGTTTTTTAAGTCTTGTGCAACCCCCTTTATATATGGGGTGGGGTGACCAAAACAGTGATCGCTATGACAAAGATAACCGCTTTGACCTTCGGCTGCAGCCTAAACCATGCCGATTCTGAGATGATGCTTGGCCTGCTCAAGCAAGCCAGGTTCGATATAGTCGAAGACCCGGAATCTGCAGACCTCATAATCATCAATTCCTGTACTGTGAAGCATCTTGCGGAAAAGAAGCTCTTCAGATCAATAGAAGAATTCAAGGCCAAGGGCAAGCATATCGTTGTCGCTGGCTGTGTCGCCCAGGCCCATCAGGAATACCTTTCCAGCATGCTGCGTGATTACAGTGTCATCGGCACCAAGCAGATCGCCAACATCGTCTCTATTGTCAACACCACTCTTGATGGCAATATCATCCATGCCCTTGACATCAATTGTGACAAGCGTGTCTGTGTACCTATTGTCCGCCGCAATCCTGCCATCGGTATCGTCCCCCTGGCAGAGGGCTGTGTAGGTGACTGTTCTTATTGCAAGACCCGCCAGGCCAGAGGCAGACTGGTATCTTACTCTCCTGGTGCGATTGTCCAGCGTGTCCGTACTGATGTCCAGCAGGGCTGCCGTGAGATCTGGCTCACCTCTCAGGACTGTGGTGCCTATGGTCAGGACATCGCTGAGAACTTTGTCTCTCTTCTCAAGTCTGTCATGAAAGTGGAAGGTGATTTCAAGGTCCGTCTTGGTATGTCCAACCCTCAGCATGTCCTCCGTTATCTTCCCTGGCTCATCGAGGTCTTCAAGGAGCATGCGAAGCCTGAAGGCAAGCTCTTCAACTTTATCCATATCCCTGTCCAGTCAGGTGACGATCTGATACTAAAGGCCATGAACAGGAAGTACACAGTAGATGAATTCAGGAAGATCGTCACCACCCTGCGTAATGAGCTGCCTGACATCACCATCGCCACTGACGTCATCGTCGGTTTTCCTGGGGAATCAGACGCTCAGTTCCAGAATTCTATGAAGCTTGTCAAGGACTGCCAGTTCGATGTCATCAACATATCCCGTTTCTGGCCGCGCCCAGGCACCCGCGCAGCCTCCATGCCTGACCAGGTCCATGGTCAGGTCTCCAAGGTCCGTTCTGAACAGCTCAAGGCAGTCAAGGATCAGATGTGCGCTGCCAGGAACCAGTTCTGGAAAGACTGGTCAGGGAGCATAATCATCGACGAGAAAGGCCCTACAGGAGGTTTCATAGGACGCAATTATGCCTATAAGCCTGTTGCCATCCAGGGGAATCACTCATTGGGTGATGTTGTAGAAGTCAAGGTCACAGACACTGCTGCCCATCACCTTGGCGGCGCTTTCAATAATGCCTGAACGCCTATTATCCTTTCTAGTGTGAATTCTTCAGCAGTCAGTCTTGTCTCTTTGCTCACTGTCCCGAGATAGTCAAGGACGAGTCCCCAGAATGCATCATTCACGTTTGCGAATTTCACGACCAGCCTGTCTCCTATGTTTGTCCTTCTCTCTTCCTCACGGAAATCTGTGTCCCTGTCTTTCCAGGTCGCATAATAGGGTCCGTGTCTCCCTTGATAGACTGTCAGTATCATCCCCTGCTCCCGGTATCTATCTGGTATGTCCATCTTATCACGTTTGGATAGAATATGTTTTGTCTCTAATCCCCGGACTGTTTCATGACCAGGGCGACTTGCAGGTCATACGCGAATTGTCCCATTGAGTCTCCTAATCTTTGCACTTCAAAGATCTCTGTCCCTAAAGTCACCCTGTCGACAGGTTTTGCAAAACTCAATGTACCTTCCCTTCTGTATGTTGCGCTCACATACTTGATTGCAAGATCATAACTTCTGCCCCTGATGAACTTACCTGTGTTCCGATGATACAATGCAGGGACTGCATCTCCTCCGTTGATCGGTCTCAGCATTACCATGTTGAAATGTTGAGGTTCTGGTTCTTCAGAAGTCTTTGGTTTGAATCCTAATCTCTCTAACAGTCCTGCCATTGTCATAACCCCCGGATCAAATAAATTTAGAAAAATAATACCAAAGAATTATTTCCTCATGAAGTTCTCCCTGATGAAGCTTGCCATGGTCTCGTTGCCTGCTGACATGTAGATGTCGTAGGCTGTCTGGACGAGTCCCTGTTTGATGCATTCATCTCCCAGCTTTGTCAGCCTGTCAGGGTCGCCTGCCAGCTGGTATGCCTTTGCTGCGTAGTTGAAGAATGGGTGTTTGAAGCACCTGTCTCCAAGGTCTATAAGTTTATCATTGTCTTTGAGGAATCCGTATATCTCGAGTGCTGAGTCCCATTNNTTTTCATGCATTCGTCGCCGACAGCGAGCAGTTTCACCCTGTCATTGAGTGCCTTGAATGCCTTTATTGCGTCTGGGAATTTTGCGTCTCTCAGGCATCTTTCTCCCATCCTCCTGAGATTGACCTGGTCTTCTGCGAGGACGTACATGTCCACTGCGTCAGGGAACAGTCCTATGTTCTCGTAGTTGAGTCCTATCTTTGAGAGTTTGGATTTGTTCCCTATGAACATGAATGCCTTCACTGCCTCGTTGATCTTTCCTTTCCTGAGGCATTCATCTCCTACCTCGTTGAGAAGCTGGTTCCTTGTCTCTTCATCGAACATTGACAGGTTGACTGATTCGATCCCTTTCTCGATCAGTGCCGGCACCAGTTTGCCGAAGTTCTTTGTAGGAGCGTTCCTGTTGGTCTCGTTGACCCTTTCGGCCATCTTGCCGACAACCTTTTTTGCGAAATCAAAATCATCTGCCATCTTGGACGACCTCTTTTGGTGGTTTTTCTTTTATTTGTACTGTTGTTGATATGAACTTCTGTTATTTATATATGTATTGAAGATTGTTTCAGCGAAAAGGCTTGGTGTCGTTCTGTGTTTAAAAGGGAAAAAGAAAAAAATTGATTGAGCTTAGAACTCAATCTCCACTTCTGGTGGCCTGTTGACGTCGTTCACTGTGATTGTGACGTCCTGGCTCACTCTTGAGATGCCGTCTGTAACAGTGACAGTCACTGTGTGCTCGCCGGCGTCATTATAGCCTACCACCTTTGTGTCTGATGACATCCAGCCTGAGTATGTTATTGTCAGCCTCTGGCCGTCTGCATCATATGTCTTTGGTGTCAGCCTTACAGTGTCGCCTTCGTCCACCACCAGGTGGGCTGTCATCTCGAGTACTGGCTTGTTGTTCTTTGGCTCTACCACTATCTTGATCTTGTTCACGACATCCTCTTTACCGTCGCTCACAGTGATCGTGGAGTAATACATGCCGGAATCGCCTGTCCTTGTCCTCCACTCACCCTCTGCGTTGAGTGGTGATGTGAACCTGTATGTCAGTGTGTCGCCGTCAGCATCCTTTGCCTTGACATTGATCTTCACGATCTCGCCTTCGGTGACTGTCAGTGTAGGCATGTCACCCTCCTCCTCATCATTGAGTGGCTGGTATCCTGCCTTGACGAAATCACTCTTCTCGCCGTCGAGTGTCTCATAATCAGCCTCGACATAAGTGTCTTTCTCGACCTTCTTCACTGTCGCTGCTGGAGGCACGTATGGTTCTGGCTCGTCGTCAGCCACTTCGTACTCGACTTCTGGCTCGGCTTCATAGTCCTCATCGAGAGCCTCGTCTGTCTCGTCGAGTTCGCTCATGTCGATATCTACCTCTTCAGCATCTGCAAGGTCTTCATCGAGTCCTTCAGAACCTTCATCAGGAGATTTGTATTTTGGGGGTTTGTAACCCTGGCAACCTGCCAACACAAGCATTAGAATTCCTAAGCACGCAAGTAATGCTACATACTTCTTTTCCATGTCTAACCACCTCGGTTTGTTGTAAGTTACTGTGAAAAGTAACGCACGCCTCTTTTTTTGTTGGTTGTTATCATTCCCGAATGAGACATTTGTATATAAATTTTGTGGTAGTGAAAAAATCCAGGAATTTTGTCATCCTCAGAGGACAAGGGTTATAAATTGGTTTTAAAGAATGTCCGACTTGTTATCATCAGGTACATTAGATAAAAAGAAGGTTTCTATCTTTTCTTATATGCTCCCTCTGCGGCAGACTTCACACCGAATAATCCTCTGAACCAATCCATGTACCAACCCATTGTCGGTCCTACCAATGGGGATATGATCGCAAGGTTTCTCGCTCCGTCCATTACTTTCTCTGTATCTATGGTCCCTTCCGATACCAGGCTTCCGATTGCGAGTGCTGTTGCATATATCGGTACCTGGAATGTGTTGAATGCCAGAAGGTCAACCAGTGTCTTCCGCGCCTTGCCGCTTTCCTCTGTTGTCCTTGTGACTTGGTATGTCTTCTCCCGCCACCAGCCATAAGGTCCGCCAGTGACTGAATTTATTGCAGTCGCAGTAGCCCTTGATGCTGCGACACCTGTGCAGTTCAGTCCTGCGCTGCAGTCAAGAGGTATGCCTACCAGGAGTGAGTAGGTTATGTTGCCTGCCGTGTCTACTATTGCGATCCACCTTGCAGAAGGTCCTTGCTCTTTTGATCCGGAATAACTTTCCTCTACAGTCGTTTCGAGTGGTTTGTCTTTCTCGTTCATTGCGGCCTCGGGATTGCTTTCCGGGTAATTGTGTATATAAATATTTCCATTTGTAACTACTGATAAATAGTAGTTGTTATTTGGTTCCGGGCCAGAATGTCAATCATTCATACGCGCATATACATATACGATTTCATCATTTTCTCCTGTCTTCCCACAAAAAGATATATAAACTTCTTTATAAACGGCCTTTGTATGAACCTTATAATAACTGTGGTCTTGGCATTGGTCCTCACCTATCTTCTTGTCAAGGCTGCCCGTAGGCTGAAGGTCCCGGTCATTGTCGCCATGATTGTCGCAGGTCTTCTCCTTGACAGTCCCGGCATCAAGACCCATATAATCCAGCCTAACATCGATATAATCTTCTCTCTGGGCGACATCGGGCTCTTGTCTCTGATGTTCCTCGCAGGTCTTGAGGCCTCTTGGCGTAAGCTTTACTCTGAGAAGAAGGATGCTGTCTTGATAACTGCTTTCAGTGCTGCGGTGCCATTCTTCATGGGCTTTACTGTCTTCTATATGGGTGGTTATCCTATGGTCACTGCTGCGATTGTCGGCATCTGTCTTTCCATCTCTGCCGAGGCGACCACTGCTGCTCTCTTCCTTGAGATCAACAAGATAAAGTCCCGTGTGGGATCTGCGATCATCGAGGCTGGCCTGTTCGATGACATCTTCGGCTTCGGTCTTTTCATCCTCGTGACCTATCTCTTCAAGGAGATATATTTCCGTGAGGACCTCCTCATGGCTGCTGCTATCCTGATGTTCTTTGCAGGCATAGTGGTCAAGGAGAAGTTCATCAAGCGCAACTCTACTGTTCGTGATGTCAAGGACCTGTTGTATTTCTCTATCATCCCGTTTTTCTTCATATCCATCGGGATTCTCTTTGAGTGGTCGTCCCTGACCATCAATCCCTGGCTTCTTGGCAGTGTCATCGTACTTGCCATCACAGGTAAGCTTGCCGGTGCCCTTATGCTGAAGCCTTTCACTGATTTCTCCTGGAAGCAGCTCCATCTGATAGGTTGGGCCATGAACTCCCGTGGTGCTATAGAATTGGCTCTTGCGATGATCGCCTTGAGGACTGGTCTCCTGGAGGTGGAGCTCTATTCAAGCATCGTCATCATGGCCCTGTTCACCACCCTTATCTTCCCGTTCATAGTTACCTATATGGTAAGGAGGTATCCCAAGATAATGGATTGATTCTCTCGTTAGAAGATCTGCCTGTCTGTTTGTCTATACCTTCTTCGCTTTCCCTATCCTTATAGAATTCTTCTCTGCCTTGATGAGTATCTCGTCACCGTCGCTGAATCCTGACATCTCTGTGACTGCTGCCGGCAGCACTATGCTCTTCTTTGTGATCTTGACTGTCTCTACCAGTGTGTCTGATGGTCCGCCGTTCCCTTCTACGTCAAGCTCTCCTTTCCATTTCTTCGCTTCGTCGTAGAGGTACTTCGCTATCTTGTCTGCCACGTCTATCCCTGTGGCTTCTGTTATCCCCTGCAGTCCCGGTGACAGGTTCACTTCTATCACCTGAGGGCCTTTCTTGGATTTGAGTAT
>DUGW01000186.1 GCA_013331125.1 Candidatus Woesearchaeota archaeon
GAGCAGCAATGCGCATCCCAGTCTCGGGTAGTACTGTTCTGCGTCTTTTGCGAAGCAGTCGAATCCTGCGCTTATCACGATGGCGTCTGGCCTGAACTGTTTTATCCTGTAGTCGAGCTCTTTGCGCATCAACTCCAGGTACTCGTTCTCTGTTGTGCCTGGTGGCAGATACACATTATATACGTTCCCTTCATCGAGTGATGCTCCTGGGAACACACCTTCCTGGTTTATCGAGAAATAATACACTTTTCCTGGGAAATGCTTGTTGAGCTGCTTGACGCAGTCCTGTGTCCCGTCTCCCCTGTGCATGTCGAAGTCGAATATCAGCACCTTCTTCCCTTTCTGCAGCATGTATGCTGCGCCTATCGCCGCGTTGTTGAATATGCAGAATCCTCCTGTCCATCCTGGGTGTGCGTGGTGTCCTGGTGGCCTTACTAGTGCGAATGCGTTCTGTCCTTTCAGGACGTAGTCTGCTGCTTTCACTGCTGCACCCACTGCAGTGACTGCTACATTATATGTCTCTGCTGTGACGTATGTGTCCCCTGCGTCTATGTGCCTTATCCTGTCTCCTGCTTCCAGGCTCATGTTCTTGACTTTCTCTATGTATTCAGGGGTGTGTACCAGGTGCAGGTAGATGTCTCCTTTATCTGCCTTTTCGAATTCCAGTTCTGTAAGAAGTCTCTTTATCCTTTCTGGCCTTTCCACGTGGCCTTCCAGCTTATGCTTCAGGAATATATTGCTGCTTATAAGCTTCATTTCAACCCCCTTTTAGACCTTAATCTATCTTGTCATATTTAAATATTATCCTCATAAGACTTATATTCTACCTGCAGATACCTGCGTATGGGAGGTTAGTAATATGGCAGGTGAAAGAGATAAGAATACATGTGAGTTCTATGAAGGTTGCGTGATGCATAGGGGCATGGGAAGGCAGTTCCCTCTGTGGGCCAAGCCTGACTGTACCAAGTATTGCATGGGTTATATCCCTGATCGTGGAGATAAATGTCCTGTCTATGCAACCAATGCTGAATATCTGAAGATTTTGGCTCAAGGTATTGAAGGGTTGACTGACAAGATCAGTAGAGGTGCCGACAGGTTGGCAGAGAAGATTGATGATCTCACTGCAGAACTGGAAGAGAGAGGGCCTACTAGAGCATCTGATTAATCCAGGTCCTCGATGTTCAGTACATTGATGTCTTCCATCAGTCTTGGGCACATCGTGTTCACCCAGCACTCTACCCAGTTGAAGTTCTCGAGTTCTGAGAGGTTCAGTGTCTCGCATACGAAATAATAGAATTGTTTGTCCGGCCACTTGGCCTCCAATCCGAACATGTCCTTTTTCTCTGCCTGCACTGTGCTCTGTCCTTTCTTTGTCGTCATCAATACCCCGATGAGATTGCTTGAATGGAACCTGGCCAGCAGTCCCTGCTTCTTCTTCCTGTGCGCCTCCACATTGGCTGAGAACTCATCTATCATCATGCTCTCTGGATGGAGCACATATACCTTTTTCCCTGTCTTGAATGCGACACCTAGTGGATGGAACCTTCCTGTCCCGACATAAAGGAATGCGTCGACCTCTTCAGCTACGCGCATCGCTGCTTCCTGGTCACATCCGAGTATCTGCCCTGCGATCACTGCCTTCTTTCCCTTTGACTCAAGGAATGATTTGACCTTGTCCATCTCTGCAAGATACTGGATGGTCGTCACCAACCCGACCCTCTCTGGGAGCATGGATACATCGAACTCTACCTTGCCCAGTTTCAGCTTCGCGTGTATGAACTCTACCTTCATAAGAAAAAGGAAGTGAGAAAGATTTAAAAGATTATCTGAAAAAGACAATGAAGATCTAGAATTCTACCTTCACGTCTTCCCTGTCTTTCCCTTCTGCCTTGAACATCTCTTCTTCCTTGTATCCGAGCATGTTCGCTATGAAGACAGTAGGTATCTGTTTTATCTTTATGTTATAGGTATTGACTGAGTCGTTGTAGAACTCCCGTCTGTCAGCCAGTTCATTCTCTATGCCTGATATCCTGTCCTGCAGTTGCATGAAGTTCTGGTTTGCCTGCAGCTGCGGGTAGTTCTCTGCGACTGCGAAGAGTGTCTTCAGCGCTCCTGTGAGCTGGTTGTCTGCAGCAGCCTTCTGCGGCTTTGTCTTCGCCTTCATCATCGCTGATCTTGCTTTTGTTATCTCTGTCAGCACTTCTCTCTCATGTTTCATGTATCCTTTCACAGAGCCCATGAGTTTTGTCAGCTCATCCACTCTCTGCTTCAGCAGCACGTCTATGTTGGCCCATGATTTCTTTATGTTGTTCTTGAGCCTTACTAGTCCGTTGTATACTCCTACGAACCATCCCACAAGGATGATGACCAGCAGTACGACACCGACTGCAATTATGATCCCTAGTCCGATTCCCATTTTTTCACCCTCCTAGATAATGTATGAAATAATATATCGACAGTGATAAGCTGAATACCAGTACTGGTATGCTTATCGTTATGATAGTCCTGATATTATTTAAATATAACTGAACTAACTGATTCACCGGCCTGTTGGATATGAAGAAAGGCCCGGGCCCATTAGTTATCAGGATATCGTCCTCATTCCTCTTCCCGGTCGTATCCTCGACAGCAGGGTTGTCTCCTGCATAACCTGAGACATATACCTGGTCACCTGGCGCAAGCCTGAATACCCCCACTCCCAGGTCGAACCTCGCTTTTTTGGGGTTGACCAGTACCTTCCCCGTGCTGTCCTTCACATAGAAAGGGACGGCTTTTCCTGGTAGGAATATAGGTTGATGCTCATCTTTATAGTACACCAGATCATTTTGTTCATAATCATGAACTGATTCCTTCCCTTGGACCACAGTCCCGAACACCTCTACCGGCCCCATCGCTATGCTCCGTATCTTTGATGTCGGAAGTTCCTGCATCCTGAACAGCCTTCGGTACCATATCACCCCTATTATCTGCCAGGCGATGCAGACGATGACCATTATCAATGAGAAGGTTATGAAGACAGTGTCTGTCTCATGGTCAATGATGACCGGATCCCCCCTGTCTGACAGCCAGTACTCGAATGATCCCTGCTCGACCATCAGAACAGCCCCGCCCTGAAGAGTATGTAAGCAAGTCCTGCGAGTATCAGTGCTGCCCCTCCGAACAGTCCTCCGAACACCTTCCATCTGAAGCTTTTCAGCAGGCTCTCTTCTGGCTTGTCTGATATGTAATAGAATTTTTCGTTCTGTCCTTTCTGTATCATTATGTCGTCTGCATTCTTCTTCCCTGTCGTGTCCTTCACGAATGGATTGTCTCCTGCTGTGCCTAGTATGTAGAGGTTGTCTCCTGGTTCTATGTACCATTCCCGGTATCTCATCCTGCCTCCGCTGAAGAATCCTGTGTTATGGATGTTGTTCGTCTTGCAGAATGATATTATTCCTGGCAACAATCCAGTGGTGCCTGTCGTCTGTTTGGTATAGTCAGGTGGCGTATCGATTGTGGCTCCGTCCGGGTCCACAAGCACCTCTCCCGTGTTGTCTTTCACATAGAACGGCCTCATGTCCTTGTCCTGCTTGACCATCGACCAGTGTCCTCCGTTCTTTGTCTGTATCCAGCGTTCTATCGTGTATCTCCAGTATACGCATTCTTTCTTTGAGAATGGGCTTATCAGCATCTTCTTCTCTTTCACCACTGATGCCTTTATCTCTACGAGTCCCATCGCTATCGAGCGTATCTTTGATGTCGGCAGTTCCTCTATGAGCTTCTTCTGCCTCCACCACCTGAATCCCATCACGAACAGGACTCCTCCTGCGACAAGGCCTCCGATTGCGTAGACGAGCGGGTCTGTGTCTGCCATAAGGTTCTCAAACAGAAATTAGTATTTAAAGATTGCTCTGGCTCACTTATGATAATCTATCCCTTTCATTATAGTGAATGCCCTGTATATCTGCTCTACCAGCATCACTCTTATCATCTGGTTCGTGAGTGTCATCCTTGACATGCTTAGCTTTATCCTTGCCTTGTCTACTACCCTTCGGTCCAGGCCTAATGCGCCTCCGACCACGAATGTTATCCGTTTGTTGTCGATGACTGCCTTGCTCAGCTGTTCTGCGAACTGTTCGCTGCCCAGCTCTTTCCCCTCGACATCCAGCGCGATCAAGAAATCCTCATCCTTTACCAGCCCCAAAATCCTCTCTCCCTCTGCGGCTATTATCTTCTCTGCCTCTTTGCCGAGTATCCTTTCGTCCTTGACCTCGACCATCTCGAAGTTTGTGAACCTCTGCAGTCTTTTGGAATATTCTTCCAGGGCTTCTTTTATCCAGTCCTCTTTTGCCTTGCCTACGAATACGACTCTTATCATTGTGTCTTCATCCTCTTTTTTCTGTCTGCTCCCTGCAACACTGCAGGATCACTGATCACTGCAGGAATCCTTGATCACTGCATGAAGTTCTTCCTCACGAACTCTGCCATCTTCTCATCGCCGATCTTTGCCAGCAGTGCGTATGCTTCCTGGTATTGTCCCATGAGCATCTTCTTGTCTGCCACCTGTTTCAGGGTGTTGACCGGCAGCGGGAGCCCTGCTTTCTCCAATGCCTGTATGCCCTGTTCGAACTTTCCCTGCCTGAAGAATATCTCTGCTGCCTGTCCGAATATCTCTTTCCTCTGTGCTTCTGAGAACATCGACCCGTCAAACTCGGATATCCCTTTGTTGACAATCAGTTTGGCTATCGGGTGTATCTCCATACGGATATGATGGTCCAGAATGTATTTATAATTTTCCTTGGCGCTTCTTTCACTTCTCCAATACCTTTATAAAGAACTTGACCAGCTAAGTCCTTATGAGACAGCTGTTCCAGTTCATGATATTCTTCGCAGTGTTCATCACGATATACCTATCCCTGAACTCTTACGTCATCCTCCGTCTTGCTGGGATGCTCAAGGTCAACCACCGGGCGTATCTTTATGGTCTTATCGCCTTTGTCGTTCTTGGTTTCCCGATAGCCACTAGCATCGAGAAGTTCTTCCCTAACATCATCTCGCGCATCCTCTACACCATCTCTTCTCTCTGGATGGGTATTGTCTTCCTTCTCTTCTCAGGACTCATCCTCTACGAATTGTCAAGACTTTTCATAAGGATCGATCCTTTCAAGGCAGCGACCACGATAATCATCATAGTCATCTGCCTGACAGTATTCGCCACCATCAACGCCTTTTTCATCAATGTGAAGACCATTGACCTTCCTATCGAGGGGTTGAAGCAGGACCTTAAGGTTGTCCAGCTTTCTGATATCCATGTCGGCACTATCCGTAACTCTGGCTACCTCGAAAAGATTGCGAAGAAGATAAACGACATCGACCCCGACATCGTCCTGATCACAGGCGACCTTGTGGACGGTACAGCTCCTCTCCAGCCTAAGATGTTTGATGGTCTCAACAGACTAAGAGCCCGGATCTTCTTCGTCTCCGGCAACCATGAGATCTATGAAGGCGTGGACAAGGTCTGTGCTTTGTTCAACGATTCCAAGATAAAGGTCCTTAAGAATGAGGCTGTCTCTTTTGATGGCATCCAGGTTGTCGGTGTGAATTTCTCTGAGTCCCGCTCTCATCTCAAGGAGGTCCTGCCTAATATCAAATTGGACCAGAAAAAGCCTGCCATCCTCATGTATCATCCTCCCACTGAGACCGAGACTGCCAATGAGTACGGCATCGATCTCCAGCTGTCTGGCCACACGCATAAGGGCCAGATCTACCCTTTCAATCTCTTGACAATGGCTGTCTTCCCGAGATACACCGGCCTCCATAACATCAAGGGGACTTATCTTTATATCTCCCCTGGGACAGGTACCTGGGGCCCTTATATGAGGCTTGGCTCCAGGAATGAGATAACTGTCTTTAATCTCAAGGCTTGATGGATTTAACAGTTACAGGCCTTCTTCTGCGTGATATCTGGCATTACGCAAAACATAGCTTTATAAACCCCCTTCTTACTCCAGAACCTGAAAATGTTACCTAGACAGCTGGAGAAACTGTATGGATGCAGAGAAGATAGCGCAGAAGGCAAGGAGAAGCATAGGGATGTTCTGTATAGAGGAATGTCGGTCTTACTGCTGCAGGAAAGGCTACCTTGTGGTGGATGATTCCCAGCTGAGGCTTCTTACCAAGTACAAGAAGGACTACACTCCTAGCATCAAGCCTCTTGCTGACGGCAAGTATTCTTTTTTCCTTGGGGCTACTGATATGCCTTGCCCCAGGCTCAAGCCTGATTTCAAGTGCTCTGCCCATCGCAACAAGAACCGTCCTTCTGCCTGCAAGGAGTTCCCGCTCTTCATCAAGGGCAAGGAGATAATCCTCTCGCATAGGTGCCTGGCTGTCAGGCAGGGTCTTCTTTTCCCTTATGTCAAGCAGCTTGAGGCTCTTGGCTACAAGGTCAGGCATAACGAGTCTGACTACATGGAGAGCGTCAGTGGCATCGACCTCTGCTGAGTCAAGTCCAAAAATTGTTTACTGGTTTCTTCGGTAAATTATATTAATGACCTTTGACCCGGTTGTGAATGAGGTGATAACATGCGCAATATCCGTAGTCATATCTACTGTCTTCCGATCGTTGTCATGAGCATCTTGATGATGGCTCTGTCTCTTACTGCCTGTTCTCCGGTTGAGACTCCTCCTGCAGAGTCAGCAGTCACCGAACCTGTCTCTGTAGGCACCGACCCTATGACACACATAGGCTGTTCTGAAGAAGAGGTGGCGAGTGATACCTGCGCTCCTAAAGATAATATTGAACTCTTCGGTCAGGACCTTGACCAATATGTCGATTCCGAGACTGTCGCCCAGCCTGCTGGTTTCTTCGCCCGGCCTAAAGAACCTGGCGTTTATCCTGGCGTGNNTATAAGGCTGTCTCTGATATGAAGGCTGCTTTGCAGTATCTCAGGGTTCATGGAGCCACCAAGGTCGCCTCTATGGGTTGGTGTTTCGGTGGTCAGCAATCATTACTGATCTCGCTCAACGACCAGCTTGATGCGACAGTCATCTATTATGGTCAGCTCACAGATGACAAGGCCCAGCTCAGCAACATCAAGTGGCCTGTCCTTGGTATCTTCGGCGAGGAGGATACCGGCATAACTGTGGATTCTGTCAATAAGTTTAAGGGAGCGCTCGATGAGCTTGGTGTCCAGAACGNNAGAGACTTTGGATGCCTGGGGCAAGACCCTTGTTTTCCTTGATGCAAATCTTAAGTGAGGTGATAAAATGCAACCGTTGAAATGGTCAAAAGAGCTTTCTGTCGGCGTGAAAGAGATCGACGACCAGCATAAGAGGGAGATTGAGCTCATAAACCAATTGATAGCCGCTGCCAAGGACCATAAGAAGGCAGGTCCTATCCTCCATCAGCTTGCTGAGCATACTGTCATGCATTTCAAGACCGAGGAGAAATATTTCAAGAAGTTCGGCTTTGAGCAGGCAGCGATCCATAAGAAGACGCATGACTGCTTCCTTGACCAGGCAGGTCATCTTGTCCAGGAGTTCGACAATGGCAAGGACCTTGACGAGGACCATCTCTCTTTCGTGGCGCATTGGCTTGTCAACCACATAATATACATGGACAAGAAGTATACCAAGTGCTTCAATGGACACGGACTGACCTGAAAAAAGAAAGATATTTGAAGAAGTCGAGGCGAATAACGAGTATGGATAAAAAAGACCGCCCCAATTACATAATTAATCCAGACCAAAAGTTAGGGCAGAATTTTCTAGAGTCAGATGAAGTTCTTAGAAAAGAGGTGAATGAGGCGCAGATAAAAGGTGAAGACATCGTTCTTGAGATTGGACCAGGCACAGGCAATCTCACAAGATATCTGGTCAAGCATGCAAAAAAGGTGATTGCTATTGAGAAAGATGCCCGATTCAAGAGATGTATGATTGATCTCAAAGCAGATAATCTTGACCTTATCTGGGCCGATGCTACAAAGATAAAGTTCCCAAAGTTCGACAAGGTTGTCGCCAATCTCCCTTACAAGACTGCGCTTCCATTGATATTCAAGATCCTTGAGTCAGAATTCCATTCAGGAGTTCTTATCTGTCAGAAAAAGATGGCAATCAGGTTAGTTGCAAAAAAAGGGGAGACTGGATATTCAAGATTGAGCGTGCAGACCCAACGAGTTGCAGACATCGAGTATCTCGAGACCATACCTCCCGCAGCATTCAATCCTCTGCCAAAAGTAGACAGTGCCATGATTAAGATTGTGAAAAAAGAACCAATGGTTAAGATAATATCAGAAAGTCACTTCTCTGACTGCTTACGGTTCCTTTTCAAGTACCGGGAAGATCATCTTAAGGCAGTGTTGCTGAGACTCGATATAAAAGAGAGGGATAGCTTATCAAAGACATTAGACTCCTGCCTGGACAAGAAAATTACCGATCTTTCGATCGAGGAGTTCGGACTCATCACAAGACTGCTCTATGAGAAGAGAGTGGATGTACCTAGGACCTCGCGTTCAGCTTTTTCAAGATTGGTTCTATGTATTAAAAGGCTTTTTAGCAAGTTATCAGGCTGAAAAACCCCCGGCCCAAATATAGTTTCACCCGCACCATTTGAAGATCCTGACAATCCTGTAAGCTCGTTCAGCAGGAAATGATTTACGAATATGCAAGAGGCTTGCTCCTACTTTTTCACTTTCTTTTTTTGTTTTCCTGAAACAACAAGACTTCCTATCGATCCGACCAGGAATGCCAATGGGCATATGATGATGGCCAGTATGAAGAAGACTGGTTCGTCCCCTGTCTCACCCCAGAACCCTTGTCCGAACATCAGCATCAAAAGACCATACGCCAGGTTGTGGAGTATCGCGAACACAGGCACGCCTATAGCGCTGAACCCTGCGATGAGATAGAACCANNTGTCTATACGTCTTCACTACCAGGACAATACCAAGACCTAACCAAGCAAAAGCGAGGAAAGCTAAGACGAGAAAGAACCTGCGCCCGAGATCAAGCACATTCTGAACAACCATCAAGAAGATGAGTATCACAAATATCGCAAGCATCGTATATATGATGTTTCTGGGAGTGAAAAGTTCAGAGGATTTCATAGCACACCTTTGTTTGCCAGGTAGAAGAACACCAATCCCATCAGCACCAGTGCCCCGAGTATCACCAGCGCTACCATCATCACTTTCTTCTGTTTGTCATCCATCTCTCCCCAGGTCTTATGGCTCTTTTTCCATTTTTTCTTGTTCGCCAGTCCGAATCCCATGAAGATGAGTCCCATTATGAGGAATCCCCAGTTCTTGGACGTGAGTGCCAATGGTATTCCTGCTCCTGTCCAGCAGAGTCCCATCACGAAGAATGTGTAATAATCAGGTTCATGCGCTTTCTTGTTCTTGACAAGAAGGTAGAAAAGCACGCCCAGCAGGACTATCAGCACGCCTGCTGCTGTCATGATCCAGACTATTCCTTCCATATTTTTTCCCAAGACCGCCACATTTAAATAATTTACCACAAACAACAGTACAAAGAGCGTGAAACCCATGAAGAAGATCCTTCTTATCCTTGGTAACCCGAAGACAAAGAGTCTCTGTAGGTCTCTTGCTGATGCGTATGAAAAAGAAGCGAAAAAGGCAGGTGCAGAGATAAGACGTATCAACATCGGCGACCTTAAGTTCAACCCTGTCCTGAAGGAGGGTTATGACAAGATACAGAAGCTGGAGCCTGACCTGAAGAAGGCGCAGGATGATATCAGGTGGGCTGACCATCTTGTCTTTGTCTTCCCTTCCTGGTGGGCCAGCATGCCTGCTGTGCTCAAGGGTTTCATCGACCGGGTCTTTCTTCCAGGCTTTGCTTTCAACTTTCGTCCAGGAAAACTTCTTCCTGCCCAACACCTTAAAGGCAAGACCGGCCGTCTGCTCATAACTATGGGCGCTCCCCGTTTTGTCTATTGGGGCATCTTCTGTCCTGGTGCTCAGATCGTCAAGATGGGCACGTTCTATTATTGCGGCATCAAGCCTACAAGAGTGACATTGTTCCCCAGCATCGCTCCTGACAGGAAGTATGATAAGTATATAGAGAAGGCGAGGAAACTGGGCGCAAGACTCAAGTGAGAGAATAGTTAAAAGATTTATTTTGCCCTATCTTCAAGTGTTGCCAATTCTCTGCCTGCATACATCGGCTCCCGCTGGTAGTTCTGGCTCATAGGCTCAGACTTATGCATCATCTCATACGCTTTCTGTTGGTCTGTCTTCTTGTTCCAGCTGCAGCTTTCGCAGTTCCTCAGGAAATAACCGGCGACTGCTGATACTCCTGCTGCTATGACGACCGCTTTCCACACATTATCCCAATCTACCATATCTCACCACCTCAATAATCATATTCCCATCTATCTCTACTAGGCGCTTTATCCCAACCTATAGATTTCAGCAGAGCGACATTTTGGGCTCCTGTATAGATATCAGCCATATCATCCCAGGTGATTCCGGGCGGCATCTGTTTCTCGATGAAGCTCAGACGTTCAAATGGTTTCAGTGCAGTACCTTTCGCATTTGGGCCTATGAGCACGACCAGGAATCCTGGACTCAGACCCCAATTTGTATTGACCGGCATTATTGCATAATCAGTGGGATCCCTCTCGGCATCTACGTTAAGCAGACCCACCATCCTATCAAACTCTGCTCTTGTCATCTTTGCATCATGATACTGATGCGCATAACCCCTAAGTCTGCCAGTAAGTTTTGTTGTATAATGCAATCTCTCATTCAATCTTACAAAGAAATCCTCATCACTCCCTTCATTTGCCTGTGCCTGCTCGACTGCAATCGCCACAACACCTTCTGCGACTTTTCCTACCTGCTCTACAACTTCATCGACTGTCATATTACCCCTCCTTTCATTAAGATTACAGGACAACCCACCGGTTGCATCTATTTATTCCTTCCTATCACCATTTAATAACTTTTTAAAGGCAAACTTTATATTCCAAGACTTCCCAAGTGACTGCATGGAGAAGAAAAAGAGCCACCGGCTGTTGATCACTTATGGTATCACTTTCTTGTTCATATTCCTCTTCTTCATCTT
>DUGW01000193.1 GCA_013331125.1 Candidatus Woesearchaeota archaeon
CAATGTGAAGTTCAGCCCTTGATCTCCATCACAAACCCAATATCATTATACAGGGTCTCAGCCAAGGAATAGGCAAGACCGTCGACATAGGACTTTTTCCCTAACTTCTTCTTGAAGGACTTCATGGCAAGATACATGCCCCTGAAATCGCCTGAGAAAAGATAGTTGATGTAATCCTCGACACCCTTGACGATGTCTTGGGCCAGCGATCTTTTCTTGCCTATATGCATACCTATGTAGGATATCTGGTCGCCGACAGTCTCGAGCAGGCTGCAGAGGAGGAAGTAACGGTGCTGGGCAGCGCCTGAATGGTATTTGTTCAGATAACGCAGGCAATAGGTGATGTTGGTGTCCAACAGACGCTCCTCTNNGCCTAAGGATGTTGTCAAAGTTCTCCTCAGGCACTGCGACCATGCTCTTATACACAGTACGTTTAGGAGTATGGGACTCGATGATGAAACCCAGGAGGTATTCGATCCCCTTCTGCGCGATGTCCGGATTATTATGGTTGACAATGATCTCATCATAGCCCTCGACATACTTAGAGTGGACAGTCGCGAAAAAGAACTTGTCGTCGGCATCACGGAGATCAAGCTCTATGGAACGCTTCGCTGTCCGAAGACCTACACCCACTATGACCTCAGAGCCCTTCTCCACGATATTGACAGTGTCACCAGCCTCAAGCCCCCTGCTCTGGACCCACCTAGCCGGAAGGGTGACTGTAAGGGCATTACGGCCCTGTCTCACGAGTTTGCGTTCCATGGTGAATGTTATATAACATCTATAATATATAGAAGTTATATATAAATATTTCTATTGACTTCCATGTAAAAAGAGAGTGAGATCTTCAACAACAAAGAAAAGTGATGAGGGAAAATGAAACACAAATCAAATCCGCAAAGCTGGATGCAGGCAGAGCTGTTTCCAGAACAAGCACACCTCAAACTAAAGCAATTTCTGAGGCAAGAACTCAGCATAGGATCAGACGCTGAGCTGGAAGAGAGACTTGAATCAGTCATGGAAGGGGCAATAGCTGCAGAGCTGCACAAAGCAGCAGGGCAGATAGAGCCAGAACATGTGCAGGCAGCAGACACCCTGAAAGGAATCCTGACAATACCAGAAGTAAGAGTGCTGCTGGGTGAGCAAGGAAAAGAGATCGTCCTATTCGAGAACTATCACAGCTTCGGTTACCACCAGGGCAGGGAGCCTGACCAGCTCTTGACTGCATCAGCCCATGAGATCGTATGGAGAGAAGAAGGCGATATCAGGAGATTCTCCATAGACTCTCCGATAGAGACCTATGTGGCGCTGATACCTTATGGCAGAGAGTTCTACTCGAACTGGGGCGGCGGAGATCGGTACATGGAAAGCGTAGACACCAGACCAAGGATGATAATCATGCCGATAATCAGAGGTCTGGTGGACATAGCAAGAGAAGGCCGCCCAGGCTGCCGGGAAAAAGAAGAGATAGTAAGAATGCTGTCAGAGGACTATAAGGAATAAGATCAGGAGGAGAAGAAAATGATGACAAAAGATCTACAGGAGATAATCGACCAGACATTGGCCATAGCAGAAGAGAAGGCTGCGCTCATCGAGAATGAGAAGGCACAGCAAGCGTATGACAAAGGATATGCAGATGCGATGACCAGGAGCGTAGTATATCAGCAACATGTCCATCTTACGCTACAGGATCCCGGGAAGACAGACCATATTGAGATCAGTCAACAATCTGCCAATAAGCTGCCCGAGATAGCGAAGAATGTCCGTGATGGGATCGCTGAACTGACAATGCTCTCATCATACTACAAAGGTGCTCTTGTAGGCAATTCAGAGCGCCTTTTGAGAGAGACAACACTGATGTGCCTGCAGAACAATAGACCTGCAATACAAAGAGCAGTCAGCATAGGTATCGCAGGCCTGTCATTGGCAGACTCGATATATACAGAAAAGACTGCAGAGGTCATCGCTGAAATCGTAACAAAAGAGCCAAGCATCGCAGGCATGATACGACAAGAGCTGAAAAAATACGCATAGGGATATTGTAGGGATCTACATCCTGATCAGGTATTGAGGAGGTAAGAAAGATGCTGACAAGAAACGAACCATTACAGGAACGGGGATTTTATGACCTTGAAGTGAATGTCCATGATACCCTGCAGACTGCACACTTCGAAGGAAGTCTTTTCAGTTACACTGCTGTAATCGGAGATGGATTCATGATAGGGGCAGTAGCGCACACAGGGTTCGAGAAAGACCCAGGGATAGCTACAGACTGGACAAAGCTCGATAACGGCGAGACAAGCGAAATGTATATGTGCCTATACAAGGGCGGGCAAGGCCTGGTAGAGAGATGGAGACTCCACCGCTTCGGTAGGAGAACTATCGAGAGAGCAGTAGAGACAGGGATGAGGGTGCATGACATCATACCTGCAGGTCCATTATTGATAGCAGGCGGAGGGAGAGAAGACGGGGTCAGACTGCTAGACATAGAGACAGGAGAAGAGAAAGTCATCGTGCCGCCGAACAGAGACCAGAGACTGAGAAGGTTCGTCATCGAGGATGGAGTGTACCTCACGACAGTCAGGAAAGATCATCTCCATACAGAGCACTGCAACTTTTTCGGCGATACGGATATGTACAGGATCATAGAGACCAGCAGAGAAAGGATAGACGACAGGCTGGAGGCTGCAGGACTTGACCCTCAAAAGGTGATAGATGCAGCACAAAAATACCAAAGACATAGCCAGCCAGACATCATAGAGAGTTCGGGGCTCAAACCCTGCTTAAGGCACCTATAGACGCAGCACCAAATCTTTATCTTATTCTTTTCATAATCTGTGGTAGAACAATCTACAACAAATAGTTATATAGTTCATCACTTCTTGATAGTCACAAGATGGAACAAAAGACCTTAGACAAACTGAAAGAGCTGAGACTGGCAGTGCAGAGAGCACACCCAGAGTGGCCTGAGGAGAAGAGGCACTGGGTGGCAAAAAGGCTGCTGGCAGGCTGGTAACACTCGCAAAAGGCAAAAAAGCCTTTCAGTGAGGGGGTGAGAGAGATGGAAAAGAAAGAAATACACATAAAGAAGGTGACAGGGACACAAGAATACCACCCAGTGGACATCTGGGAGCCTGTAGGGAAAGCAGACCCAAAGTACGCAGGCAGATACAGCGGGAACAACAGCGCACTGGTCTTTGTGGATGAGAACCTGGACCAGTATGTGGGGATCTGGACCCCGGAGCTGGTAGAGGAGCTTGAGGCAAAAGGATACAGACACGCCCACTTCTACGTGCCGCACTCCAACGACGGAGGAAGGTTCCTGAGAGAAGAGTTCCCGGGAGTGATGGAAAGACTGAGGCAGAGAGAGATGAGGGAAGAGGTAAGAGAGAACCTGAAAGACAGGGAGCTGGGAGACATAACAGACCTGCTGTAAGAGAAAGCTGCCAAGACAGAGAAAAAGCAAAAATCATCTTCAAGGGCATGCGCCAACAGAAAGGGAGGAACATGCCCCTTATCATACCGATAATATGCCAATACCAACGGCAGATACAGCATAATATTTAAATAGGCAATACCCTGATTCTAGTGCAAAAGAGGGGATAGATTGCACATAGCTATACACCTGACAAAGAAGGCATGGCATAAAGTCAAGGAGTTCTGGGAGTTCTCGCTTGTAGGAGTCACAAGCTTCGCGCTGATGTTCTTCATGACACTGGCGATGACAGAGCTGACACCATTGAGCTACAGGTGGGCATACGGGCTGGGACTCTCCTCAAGCTACACCTACCAGTTCGTACTCAACATGAGACTGGTGTTCACAGCGATAGACCAGCCAGTTCTGAGGATCGAAAGGTTCATAGTGGTGGCAGCGCTGATGA
>DUGW01000177.1 GCA_013331125.1 Candidatus Woesearchaeota archaeon
GTAGAACATGCTCTCTTCTGTCTTGTATACGAATTTCTGGTTGTATCTTGATGTCAGGAACGAGTCTGCCAGCACTGTGTTCTTCGCGAGCGCGCTTACCAGGTACCCGTTTTCGTAGTGTGTAAGGACCGTCCCGTCCTTGAATGTGTTTGTCCTCATCCATTCAAGCGCATTCACCAGTTCCTGTGTAGGTGGCATCGATACCTCTCTTGTCATGTATGATACTGTTGAGAAGAGCAGTCCGCACAGTATTATCAGTATTGTCAGGTTCTTGATCACCCTCACGTCCCAGTTTGCGTTGAGCAGGTTGACCATTCCGGCTCCCGCGGCTATTGCCACGAAGAACGCGAGGTAGGCGTTCACCATGTTTCCTACATAGAAGAGTGACGCCGCAAGCAGTATCGCCACCAGGAAGAATGTGAGGAACTTCTCTTTCTTGTGCCACTGGCTGTATATCCCGTAGAATGCCAGCATTATTGTGAATATCCCGAATCCGGTCAGTCCTCCAAGGTCTGATATCAGGTTTCCTAGTATGTTCATCTGTGGTGCGTATGTGTAGCTCTGGTAGAACACGGTCTTCTTCCAGAAGAAGAAGACTGCCAGCAGGAAGCTTGTTATCATCAGTCTGCTGTTGAGTTTTTTCGCTATCAGGACGTATGCCAGCAGTACGAAGGCTGCCAGCAGCAGGTTGAACAGTCCGAACAGGCTGACTATCGCGAAGCATGCCGCTGCAAGCACTATGTTATACGCTTTTTCCCTGGTGAAGAACATTATTCCTAGTAGCGAGAAGAATATCGCCGCCGCGTGCGGGTTTGAGACTGTGAATGTGTATATGAATGCGGGGTTCACTAGTAGCAGCAGAAGCATTATGTTCCTTTTGTACGCCTCATCGACGAATGTCTTGAGTAGTATGTTGAATATGAGCAGTGACAGCAGCCCCAGTATCAGCGGGACTATCCTTGATGCTGCCTGTAATGAGATTATCTTTCCTGAATACGCCAGCAGGTAGTGGTATGGGCTGAAGCTGTATGTCCTTGTCGCATACACCAGTTCTTTGGCATTCTCTGGCGGGTTGAACATGTTTATTGATCCTGTTTTCATCAGTACCGACGCTGCGCCTATGTGTTGGTATGCTTCTGCTCCTATGAGTGTGTGGTTTCCTGAGTAGTATCTTATGAATGTGGGCAGGACCATTATTATGAAGAACCCTATTATTGCTATCAGGAACAGGTTCTTTGTTTTCACTATCTTCTTTGCCTTGTCTGATGCCATTTTCTCTTCACTGTGCCGTCTTTATTATGCACAGCGTCTTGTATATCTTTATCTCTTTGTCATACACCGGTTCGAAGCAGTCTGGCTCTGCGAATTTCAGCTCTTCTATCCCGAACTGGTTCTTTGTCCTTGGTGATAGGTATATGTAGTTGACGTCGTATTTGTTTAGCAGTTCCACTGCTTTTGTCTTCAGTATGGACTTGTATATCGTCTCTATGTCATCGTATATCTCGCTTGGGTTCCTTACCAGTATGAAGTTGTTGTCTGCTACGTTCTTCCTGTTTGCCAGTGCTGTGACCATGTACCCTTCTCTGATGGTTGTCAGCACAACGGACCCTTCTGGTGTCTCTTCTTTCAGGAATTTCATGGCTTCTGTGTCTGCCTGTGTTATTGCCTGTCCTGTCGTGATCACGCCCCTGGCTATTGCGGGAGCAAGCGATGTGGTCGCCAACAGGACGACTATTGCTGCCACTACTAGCGGTTTCGCTCTCGATATCTTTGTCTTTTCCAGGTATTCCATCAGTCTGTTGAGTGATTGTCCGAACAGCGGCACGAGTATCGCTCCCAGGAACATGAGTCCTGCGCTGAATGTTATCATCTTGAACCATAGCAGGAACGCTACTGACAGTGCGAATGCCATGAGCAGGTATGTCCTTCTGTCTTTCTCTTTGAGCATGTATTGGTGTATCGCGAACACCCCGAAAAGCAGAGGTATTATGCCTATTCCTGTCACGGCGTCTACCATGCTTATCTCTTTGAAGAAGTTCTCCATCACCTGCACAGGTATGTTCTGCCATATGAGTGCGTATGAGTGTGCCAGGAAGGCTTTCTTGAAGACGATTATGTTCACCCATATGACCAGGAATGCGCTGAACAGTATGATCTCTACCTCTTTCTTGTTCTCTGTCTTGTACTCAAGTCTTGTGAGCAGCAGGTATATCAGGAGCCCCAGCACGACGAGGAATGCTATTGCGCTTGTTATCGAGAGTATTGCTGCCAGTATTATGAATTGGTTGAGGAATTTCTTCTCTTTCAGCCTCATGAAGCAGTACATCATGTACATGACCAGCGGTATCGTGAGGCTGTAGATCGATGCTGAGTTGACTGTTGTCGCCAGGAATACCGGTATTGATGCGCTTGCGAATGCTGATATCAGTGCTGCTGGCCTGTTCTTTGTTATGTGCATCACTATCAGGTATGTCACGAATATCAGCAGGCTTGCCAGTATGTTGGGTATTATCTTGAGTGTGAGCTGTGTTCCCATCACCAGCGCGAACGGTGCCAGCAGGTAATAGTATCCTGGTTGGAATATTATGAACCTTCCTCTGTAGCTCAGTTCGTCATCGTATGTCGGCAGCAGTGTTGTCTTTATCGAGTCTACCTGTCTTTCTATGAAGTATGCGTCATTTGAGAAGTTCGGGTTCTGCATGCTTATGTATATCCTCAGTGCTGCTGCTATGATGAACAATGTGACCAGTGCATACAGGTAGGGCCTTTCTTTCTTCATCTTTTGTCACTCTGTCTGTGGCATTTTTATACTTTTGGCAAAACTTATATAAATCGTCCTGGCTGTCTGAGGTTGTTGATTCATATGGATATACGCCGTGTTTCCACTGGTGCGGGGGTTTTGGACGGTCTTTTGAGTGGCGGTTACGAGTCTGACACTGTCACGACCATCTATGGCCCTTCTGGCAGTGGTAAGACCAACATCTGCATGCTTGCTGCTGTCTTCATGGCCCGTAAGGGCCGGAAGGTCATCTATATAGATACTGAAGGGGGGTTTTCTGCTGAGCGTCTTAAGCAGATTGCGCCTTCTGATTATGCCGATCTCATCAATAACATCATTTTCCTTCTTCCCACTGATTTTGATGAGCAGCGGAATGCCTTCTCTAAGCTCAGCGGACTCATTGATGATGATACTGGCATAGTGATCGTTGATACTATCGCCATGCTCTATCGTCTTGAGATGGGCAAGACCAAGAATGTCTATGATGTTAACAAGGATCTTGGTCTTCAGATTTCTTACCTTAACGAGATCACCCGTAAGCGTGGCATCCCTGTCTTGATCACCAATCAGGTCTATGCCAGTTTTGAGGATCGTGAGTCTATCCGTATGGTCGGTGGTGATATCCTGAAGTACGGCTCTAAATGTCTCATCAGTCTTGAGAAGTTCCATGATGGTCTCCGCTGCGCTTCCATCAAGAAGCATCGTTCTATCGCCGAGGACCGTTCTGTCATGTTCAAGATTGTCAATTCTGGCATTGAGGAGATAAATAAGGGATGAAAGAACCTCTCGACGGCGTTGGCGCCTTTCTTTTTTGCTTTAGCAGCGCCGCCAGTATCGCCGAGCGAGGCCTCGGCAAGCTATGTGATGGAGGCTCCAGGGGGATGTCCCACAACCTTTTGCCGGGGCAAAATGTTGATCAAAATAGGAATCCTCCCTGCGGTCGGATTCGGAGGCTCGGAGGGCCGAGTGAAGCGAGTGCCCTCCTTAGGCAACTTGTCAACCGAGTTTGCAGTTGCGGGGAGGGAGCCATGTCGGACTGATTCTCGGCGCTCGGCCGGCGGCGCTGCAGAGAGATGTCGAAAGCCGAGGACCGGCGCCAACGCAGAACTTGTTATAATTCAATGTTGAGAAGAAAGTAATAATGAAAAATATTTTTGCCTTTTCAGGCTTATACTTCTGTGAAATCCTCGACGCTGACATCCAGTTCCTTGTTCCTTGCCAACAGCCCTTTCTCTCTCAGGTATTCTGTTGTCAGTATGTGGAACAGCAGTCCCAGTGCCTTCTTTCCCTTGTTGTTGCAGGGTATCACCAGGTCTATGTTGTTTGCCTGGTTGTTTGTGTCGCATAGTGCGATGACTGGCACTCCGACTCTCTTTGCGTCGTTGATTGCGTTCCTGTCTGGCCATGCGTCGACTGCCAGTATGACTTTGACTTCCATGAAGTTGCTGAGGTCTGGGTTTGTCAGGATCCCTGGCGGGTACCTTCCTGCGAAGACTTTTGCCCCTGTCAGTTTGCCGAATTGTTTGGCGGGTTTCCAGCCGTTCTCTCTCCTGCATACCACCAGTATCTGTTCTGGTTCGTATCTTGCCAGGAATTTCGCTGCTGTCTCGAGTCTTTCATCTATCTTCTGCAGGTTGAGCACGTACAGTCCGTCTGGTCTGTTCTTGTAGATGAAGTTCTCCATGTACTTTGTCTTGAACTTTGTTCCGATGTGTATTCCTGCTTTTAGGTACTGGTCTATCGGCACCAATAGCTGTTGTTCGTCTGCCATTTTATGTTCTCCAGCAATACAGAATTAGTCTTTCGCTTCTGTACTGCATTTTTATCGCCTTTGCAGTTTCTGTAAGGTCCCAAAGCCCCGGAATCGACCGTTTCTGGCCTTAGCCATCCCTTACAATAGGCTATTGTTCTGTGGGAGAAGGAGGGTATTTATAAAGCTATTCCTTTGGTCTGCTTCTATTGGCCCTTAAGTTTATACTCCTTCAGGACCTCGTATTCTGGCCCCCGGGGCGTCAGTGTGCTCTTGTACAGTTTGATGCTGTCTACCCTGAACCTTGTCTCAGGCATCTTTATCTCTTTGAGTCTCTTCACGAACCCTTTCTTGTCGTTTATTGACTTGACCCTTGCCAGTGTGATGTGTGGGTGGAATCTGTGGTCGTTTTGGAATCCCAGTCCTTTGAGTGAGTCTTCTATCTTTGTCTTTAGCAGCCCTATCACCTCTTTGGGTTCCAGTCCTGCCCATACGACTTTTATGTATTCCTCTTCCGGGAACACCCCCAGTCCTTCTATCCTCGCTTCGAACCCTTCCATCTTCACTGCTTCGAGTCTTTTCTTGATCTCTTCTGTCTTCGCTTCATCCACTTCTCCCAGGAATTTCATTGTCTGGTGGAACTCCTTGACTGTTGTCAGTCTTGCTCCGTCCTTTATCTTTTCCTGTAGTTTCTTCAGAAAGGGCGCGTGTTTCTCCGGTATGTCGAATGCTATGAAGATTCTCATTTTGTTTTTAGAAAGAAAAAAATTGAAAAGACTTATTCTGTCTTTTCTTCTTCGTCCTCAGGTGGCGGTGGCACGTCGAGTTCTGGCTCTGAGCTTTCCTCGTCGTCTTTTTCGCCTTCTTCCTCCTCTGGAGCATCTTCGTCATGCTCGAGGTCTGATCCGAAATCATCTGAATCCTCTGGTGATGGTTCAGGCTCAGGCAGTGGTGCATCTTCTTCGGCGTATGCCTCTTGCCTTCTTGACTGTTTAGGCGGGGCATCCTCCTCTATTGGTCCTTGTGCCTGTCCGACTACTTCCGCGAATCCTACCTTGCGGAGAACCTTTGTGATCCTTATCCTTACTTCGTCGCCTTCTTTTGAGTTTGGGACGAAAAGGACGAAACCTTTCTTCCTTGCTATGCCGTCGCCTTTCTCTCCGACAGCTTCGATCTTTACGTCTATCTCTTCTCCTACTTTGACTGGGGCGAATCCTCCTCCGCTACCCATCATTCCTCGGGGCCTGAAGCCTCCTCTATTTTCTCCATACATAACTCATTTCACCTACTATATCTATCTGTATCTGCGCCTGGGCGCATGGGGCTGAGAATCCTGTTGGGTTTATAATATTTTTGCCTTTAAGGGCTTTTAACTACATCCTGGCCATAGAAAACGCCTTCTCTATGTTCTCTTTCTTGTATCCTGAGTTCATGAGTGACCGCATTATCTTTTCTTTGCTGTCTCCGTGCTGTGCCGCTATCTCTATCATGGGGACTATCTCTTCTGGTTCTGGGCCTTCGTATGGCTCAAACACGATCTTGTCTGCCGTTACCCTTTCGTAGAATTCCGGTTTGCTTATCTCTATCTCTTCCTCTTCCATCGCTGCCGCATAGTCTGGTACTGGCGTCTCTCTCATCAGCGTCTCCACGTCTGGTATCTCTGCCGTCGCTTTTGTGATGTTCTGGAGCCTGTTCGTGAATTCTGTTATCAGTCTCTTCTCCTGTTCTGTCTTTGTCTCCATTATCTTTCTCTGTTTCTCTAGGTGCGCTTTCATGCTTGCCAGCTGTGCGTTCAGCACTGCTATCTTCTTAGAGTGGAGTTTCATTATCCTCTGTTTCTTGTATTCTTCTTCCTGTCTTATGCTCTCTATCTCTGTCTGGTATGTTTGTGTCTTCTCTTTGAGTGTTGTCGTCTCTTTGTCTATCTCTCTTTCGAGTACCTGCACCCTCTCTCGCGCCCTTACCAGTTCGTACATTATTGTCTGGTTCTTGTCATTGACCTCGTAGAGTCTTGATTCGAGCGCCGCCGTCTTGTTCTTCAGCCTTATCGCCTCTCTTTTCTCTGTCTGCAGCTGTTGTTCCATGGCTGCGTTGTGCTCGTCGAGGTGTTTCACCAGTGCTGTCTTCTCTGTGAGTTTCTCTTTGAGTATCCTGTTCTCTTCTGTCTTGCTGAGCAGGCCGTCTTTTGCGTTCTTGAGCTCTCCTGCTTTTTTCTCTAGTTCTGTCTGCGCCGCTTTCACCTGTTCTGTGGTCATCTGTGCCGCTGCGTCGCTCTCTCTGAACCTTTTCTTCAGCTCTAGCAGCATGTTTTCTCTCTGTCCCATCTCTTTTTCCAGCTGTGCGAGCTTGTTTGACCATGTCTGTGCTTCCTGTTCTCTTTTCTGCATCTCTTCGCGGAGTTCCAGGTTCTCTTGTGTGACTTCTTCCAGCCTTCCTCCCAGCTCTTCTATCAGGCTGTTCTTGTCTGCCATGTCTTTCTCGAGTGGTTTCATGTCGTCGATGAGTTCGGAGATCACCCTTCTTTTCTCTTCCAGCTCGAGTTTAAGTTTTCCTATCTCCTGTTTTACTGTCTGTTC
>DUGW01000176.1 GCA_013331125.1 Candidatus Woesearchaeota archaeon
ATCACAATAATGAACGACCCCTCAGGCCACAAAGAGGAATATGAAAGGACAAGGAACTGTGACTTAGCACATCCAATCGATATAATGAAAAATAAGGGGAGATGGCTTATACTAGACGGTCTTCACCGGCTCATGAAACAGAGCGTGCAGGGGGCTAAAATCGTCAAAGTAAGAAAGATACCGCGATCAGAAATCCCTAACATACAAAAAGGGATACAAAAATAAAACAAACTACCTGGTCACCTGGAAAGAGCGGACCTGCTCCAAAAGGGCCTTGGCTTTAGGATCCTTCTCGAAGTGCTCACGCACCGGAGCCACCATGGCATTGATGTAACCGGCAACAGCCTTCTTGAGGTCAGCAGGATGAAGATCGCCTGCAGTGTAGAGCCTGACAAGCTCATCATAACTATGGATCTCCATGTTACCGCCCCACTTCTCAGGACGCTCAATCACGATGAAAGGGTTACGCTCAAAGACAAGGTACTTACAATATTCCATGATAGGATTATCATGGACCTGCTTCTCAGGACAGTAGGCCTTGTTGATCTTACGCCTTATGTCATCCTCAGAATCAGTCATGAAGATAGCAGAATCAGGATTAGACTTGGACATCTTCATGGCAGTGGCGCGTTCAATAGCATCCATCTCGCCCTCAGGAGGGGCCTGAAGACCCATAAGCATATGGTGAGAGACGACAATAGGCTTCCAGAAACCAAGCTTAGGACCGATCTCACGGGCAAGCATATTCACCTTACGCTGATCCATACCCAACTGACAGATATCAGCCTTCAGGTAGAAGATATCAGCACACTGCATGCAAGGATAAAAAATCTGGCTGGCGTACAGGGTCTCAGACTCAGAACGACCCATTATCTGAGAACACCTAAGGATGCGCTTGACAGTAGAGGAACGGGCGATGTTCATGACGGTCTTCCAATACTCAACATCCTTCATCGCCTCATTGGCCCAGATGAACTCGACATTCTCCAGGTCCATACCAGAGGCCTTCCAGACCTCAATCATGTACTTACCGACGGTCTGGATCTTCTCGAGATCACCACCCATCTTGTTGTTGGCCCAGGCGAACCAGTCAGCGACCCAGATCTTGAACTTGATGCCAGCCTTGGTCATCTTATTAACATTGATGGCGCGCAAGACAGCCTGAGCGATATGCAGCTGGCCAGAAGGCTCCATACCATCATAAGCGACGAGTTCCTTGCCTGACTCGAACAGAGGCCTGAGTTCGTCAACCTCGATGATCTCCTCACCGACCTGACAGACAAGATCAATCTTAGTATCTATATCCATAATAACACCGGAAAGGATGAGGGCAGGGATGGTATTTAAAGATTGTGGGATAAACACAAGAAGAAGACCAGCGACAGAGGACAGCAACAGCCAGAAGAAGGAAAAGCAGCAGGAAAGAGCAAGAGTGTAAAACAGTGATTGAAGGGCTGACAGGTTAAAAAACAGGGTTTTCAGAATATAAGCAAAACAGCAAGATTTATATATAAATATGGATTATGAATTTACTACGAAGTAATATCTCATTCATTTTCAAGAGGGGTAAATATGGCAGAAGAAGAAAAAAGGTTCGCAAGAGAGCTCATAGGAAAGACAGTAGTATCAAAGACAGGGAAGAAATTCGGAGAGGTCGGCGACATCATCTTCGAGGTCAAATCAGGAGAGCTGATACACATGATACTGGTGAACCCGACTCCATACAGCGAGAAACTGGAGCTCGAAAAAGACAAGGAAGGAAACATACTGATACCCTTCTCAGCCTTACAGGCAATAGGAGACTTCATGGTGATAGCCGAAGAGGACATCATCTAATCTTTCAATCCTTCTTTTTACCCTCAGCAGACATCTGCCAGCCCGAAACATTTATATCTCTAGGACAATTATTGGACAGCAGCGAGATAGAGGAATAAACAATGGAAAACGCCATCTGGACAGAGAAATACAGACCAAAAGAATTCAAGGAAGTGTTGGGACAAGACGCAGTCGTCAGCAGGGTTGAGGCATTCGTGAAACAGAAGAACATGCCGCACCTACTGTTCTCAGGACCTGCAGGAGTAGGAAAGACGACACTCTCACTGGTAATCGCCAAACAGCTTTTCGGAGAGACCTGGAGAAACAACTTCCTGGAACTCAACGCATCAGACGAAAGAGGGATAGATGTCATCAGGAACAAGGTCAAAGACTTCGCAAGGACAAGGGCGATAGGAGACGTACCATTCAAGATAATATACCTGGACGAATGCGACGCACTCACAAAAGAGGCACAGCAGGCACTCAGGAGGACAATGGAGAACTACACACAGACGACCAGGTTCATACTATCATGCAACTACAGCTCAAAGATCATAGACCCGATACAGTCAAGATGCGCAATATTCAGGTTCAAACCGCTGCCCAGGGATGACGTGCTGAAACTCATAGAGCACATAGCCAACAACGAGAAGATAAAGATCGATGAGGCTGCGAAAGAGGCACTGTACGAGATATCAGAAGGCGACTGCAGAAGGGTAGAGAACATACTGCAGAGCGCAGCAGCACTCACGGACAAGATAACAGACGAGATAATATTCGGACTGGCAAGCGTGGCAAGGCCAAAAGAGGTAAAAGAAGTGCTGGAGATGGCACTAAGCAACAAGTTCGAGGCGTCACGAAAGAAACTATTGAGCGTGATGCTTGAGTATGGCCTGTCCGGGCTTGACGTGATAAGACAGATACAGAGAGAGATATACAACCTGGACGTAGAAGGAAGGAAAAAGATGGTGCTGGTAGACAAGTGCGGAGAATGCGAATACAGGATGTCAGAAGGAAGCGACGAGTTCATACAACTGGAAGCATTCCTGGCACAGGTAGCACTCGCAGGCATGGAATAAAACACAAAACAAGATCCTGCCAACAAAAGAGGAAAAAAAGAGCATGGGAAAAGAAATCTTCGACGATCTGAGAAAGAAATCCGAAGAGATAATGCAGTCAAACGAAGCCCTGAAGGGCATGATTTCTAACTTCAACCAGGAACTCACAAGGATGAAGACAGAGCTGGAACAGAAAGAAGGCTCTGAACAGACAGTAAAACAGGAGATAGGAA
>DUGW01000189.1 GCA_013331125.1 Candidatus Woesearchaeota archaeon
AGTGTTTGGTAAAGGAGATGTGACCGAGAACCCTGAGATCATGATAAACGGAAAAAAGGTGGAATCATATTTCTGCCCAGAGGACTGGTGCGCGAACAAGGTGACGTATGCCCTGCAGGAAGCGAATGAGTCGATATATTTCATGACATTCAGCTTCTCACACGACCAGATAGGGGACGAAGTGATAAGGAAATGGGAAGAAGGCGTCAAAGTGAAGGGAGTCATAGAGAAACAGCAGAACAACAAATACACAGAGATGAAGAAGTTCCAGGAGCTGGGCATGGACGTACTATGGGACGGGAACCCATACAAGATGCACCACAAGGTGTTTGTGATCGATGGGAAGACAGTAGTGACAGGAAGCTTCAACCCGACAGCGAACGGAGACGAAGCGAACGACGAGAACATACTGATAATACATGATGCCACAGTGGCATCCGAGTTCTTAGGAGAGTTCGAGAGGGTATGGAAAGAGGCAGAGGAAGCACAGGTCTCATGAATGGGACAGCATCTTCTGGATCTTGATGACTGAGTCCTTGGTTATATGATAGAAGAGCATGGTCTCAAGGATGTTGGTGAACGAGCGTATGAGGATGGTCAGGAAGAGAAGACCGACAATGAGGCCTGCTATGTGCACATCCTCCGAGATGATGAAATACCCGAAATAAGACAGGTAGATGACCCTGAAGAATGTTATCGAGGCACGCAGGGACTGGTTCAGGGCGACAAGAGAATTACGGTTGCGGATATCCTTCTCAAGGAGCAGGGACTTCAGATGGACATAACGTGAAAAAAGACCATCACGGAGATTTGTGCCAGACCATTCGTGGGCAAGGAAAGCAGTGAGGTCTGCATGGGGGGCCCTGCGGGAGAGCTCCCGGACCTTGACCTCATTACGGCGGAAGAACCATTCAAACAGGACAAGGTAGAGGACAAAGACAGGGATGAAGAAAAGACAATAGATGAACAGATTCCTATCGAAGAAGATTATAGTCACCAGCACAGCAATCACTCTGATGAGGGACTTGAAGTTGCCGAACACGACTCGCTGGACAAAAAGCACGTACATTTTCGTCTTCCTCTCGACCAGATTATAGACATAATCAAAAGGACGCCTCTTCTTGGAGATGACCCTGATGAGCCCTTCCTGGAGGTTCGACCTCAACTTGATGAAGAACTTGTTCTCGAACCTGTCAAGATGGATGTCCATAAGCAGTTTAAGGAAATAGATCACTGCAACAACAACAGTAGTCAAGACAAGGAAACTGACATCCTTATTATAGGCGATACGGATATAGAACTGGGTCAAGAGAGGGAAAAGTGCAACAAGAGAGACAGATACGACTGTAAAGACAAGATTACGGGCCATCACCTTCCTGTTGAAGAAGATGTCACGCAGAAGTTGCTGTTAATTTATCTGAGTCATAGGAATATAAAAAAATGGGCCGGTCTCCCAGCCCCGCTGCGCCCCGACGAAAAACATAGATTTTTAGTTGCTCATTACTTTGCCCTAATATCCTGTCCAGCGTTCAGCACCATACTCGCGAATGGTTCATCCCACTTTGCGTCTTCGTCAGTCGCCCACGTCACAAATGAGTGTAGCACTCATCACCACCGATATACACTCCGTCACAACCTTGATGAAGAGAACCTCACACCAGATAACCTGTACTTAATGACCACTTTCGTGACCATCTTTCCTAGTTATCCGATATTGCTTTCTCTTCATCTGTCCTTGACAGACTGTACACCAGTATCGGTGACACGTCTACCTGTCAGATATGAGCGTCATACCAGACGGAAAAGCACTTCTTGACCGTCTATAAACTTTCCTGTATCCCTATCCCTGAACTCGATCCCGGCCTTCATCTGCTTAACAGACTTAAGCGATGCGGCCTTGGCCTGAACAGGATGACCGATACGGATAGTATCATACATGATCTTACCTTCAGAGTCCTTATTGGTGGCGCTTAGGCCCCATAGGAGCTGAGGGCGATCCTGATTCGGGTCACGATCTTTTGAATCGACCCAAACACCGTGACCATCCATGTATTTTACACTGTCAACTGTCGCTATACATGAACCTGAACATTTGTCAGAGTAAAAAAGGAAATCCGCTTTCGCACCCACCTTGACATCTACTTTTGCGTCACGGGCAAGGGTCTTTTCCTCAGGCAAGGATTTCCAGGCCTCGCCGGCACGCTCACCGCAGCCTGCCAAGAACAGCACAGCGACGAGCAATACAGCGATTGAAACGATGATTTTACGCATGGATAGTAGTCCTGAATTTAATATTATTTAAACTTTTCGGAAAATCCGAAGTTTCATGAAAAATTCTGGAAAGAATGAAATCAGATCCTGACACCCTCAATAAGCTCTGCCATAATCTTCTCTTTGGTCTCTTCATGGTCAAGGAACATAAGACCGACATAATCAACGTGGGGTGAAGCCATTATGTCTGCAGGGAATACCATGTTGCTATGCTCTGATTTAGGGGTCAAAAAGAAACCAACCTCCTTGAAAACCTGATTCAAGAATTCAGAGCAGAACATCTTGTTCTTCTCAGCGCTGAAGACGTTGAAGGCGGCAAAGAAACGGAAAGTGAAAAGATTAAGCACGAAGTTAATAATTATTGCAGGGATAGTACCCACCAACTTTTTCTTGGAGAAACCAAGTTTCAGTTTAACCTTATCCCTGACAACCTGCCAAAGCTTTATCCGCTGTTCCCTTGACAACCTCGGACGAAGGATTATGAACACCTCGCCCTCAGCAATGTTCCAATCATGCATCTGATATTTGGCATCCCAAGTTGCGTGGACCATCTTCTCATTACCTTTAGCATCACGGACAAAAAGGCCTACATGAGTCACCTGAGAACCAGTAAACCTCGTCACCCAACGAGAGACATACTGCTCCTTAAGGAAAGAGAGCTTCTTCAATGAGACAAGGATGTCACCGCTCTGAAGTCTGGAGAAATCATCCAAAGACCTCAACAGATTATTTTCAATTATCTGTTCGTATTTCTGAGCAAGATAACTCTCGATACGGGCGCGCCCCTGGAAGTCTGCCAATAGCGTATGGTTATCTTTGGAAAGAGAGATCACCTCATCAAAACTTTTCTTGATGGAATCAAAAAGTTTCTTTGTAGCGACAGGATCAAGATTTTCCCTCAAGGCAAGAAGATATTTCGCGAGTGAGTTGAACTGCTTGATGATCAAGGACTGATTATGTATGGCCTTCTGAAGATAAAGTTTAGTGGCTTTCTCATGTCTTCTCTGAGAGAATCTCTGTTTCTTCACCTGAGCAAGGAATCTTTCAGAAAGTGACTGGACAGCTTCAGTCCGTTTTCTCAGAGTCACGACCTTGATTGTCAGGTCTTTGTCAACCAAGTTCTCCCTATCGATAGGGGCACTTGTCGCAAATAAGATGGGGCGATTCTTTGAAGAGAAAATGTAAGCTTTAAGACGTTCCGCATTCTCTTGAACAACATCATTAGAGATGACCAACTGCTTACTATCATCAATAAGGTCCTTCAGCTCTCTTTTAGGGTTTTCAACCATAGCTAAAGAATCATTGAGCGAGGCATTAATAAAAGTTATCTTGAAAACACAGTCTTAGGCGTTCTGAAGGCCTAAAAAACAGGTTGAAAACGAAAGCTTTTTAAACCACTTAACAGTGATAACATACATGTGGGCGCTTACCGACATAGTTGAGGAGCTTGAGGGGAAAAGCAATTCTCAGAGACGCAGAATAGTCAAAAGAAGGCTCGAGACGCTCGGAATCAATTATGATGAACAGAGATTCCTAATCGGAACACATTCTAATATATTAGTCGATCTGCCTGAAAAGGCAGAAGGAAAAAGACTGCTTATAGCATCACATTATGATAAGGTGTTGGGAAGCCCGGGAGCGAACGATAATGCCTCAGCAGTGGCTGTGTGCTTAGGATTAGTGGAGAGGTTCAAAGAAACCAAACCAGCCACCCCCTTAAGGATAGCATTCTTTGACTGGGAAGAGAAGTCATTGTTCGGGTCTCGAGATTACTGCAGGACAAGAGGGGTCAGTGACATAAACGCAGTGCTGAATTATGAACTGGTCGGCGAGGGAAGCATTCCGGTGTTCTGGCCGAACCAAGTGCAAAGCAAAGACTATCTGAATAAACTAGAAAGAGCCGCCAAGTCGTTATATGGAGAAGCACATTTCGAAGATTATGCAGGACCCCATACAGGAGACCATCAAGCGTTTATAGAACAGGGAGTGAGAGATTCAATCTGCCTGACAATGGTGTGTGAAGAGGATCGAGATTTGCTCGAGATGATAAAAAGGACAGACCTGACCAGGATCGGTATAAGAGAGCTTGTCACATTGCATAGAAGCGTGGTGGAGAGGTCAAAGACATTGAGGCATTATCATAAAGCATCAGACAAAGCAAAATATGTAAGAGAAGAAGTGCTACAGTCTGTGAAAGAGATGACGCTAAGATTTGTCGAATATTTAGCAGGCGAACACCAAAAGCCTTAAATAAAGAATTCTGAACAGACATCTAGAGGTGACACGGTGAGAAAACCAATAGTCGCAGGGCAGTTCTACCCGAGAGGAAAAGAGGAGCTGATAAGTTCTATAGAGGAAAGCTTCGAGTCAGAGTTCGGACCAGGCAGACTGCCAGCAAAGAGAGAGCCAAAAAAGCTGTACGGAGCGATAACACCGCACGCAGGATACAGGTTCTCAGGAGCAGGAGCGGCAAGGGTGTTCAAAGAGGTAGGAGAGAGCGCGTTCCCAAGAGTATACGTGATGATAGGGGTGAACCATTCAGGACCAGAGACATGCGTAAGCGACGAGGATTGGGAGACACCACTAGGCGTGGTGAAGAGAGACAAAGAGCTAGTCAAGGCTCTGGCAAAGAAAGGCATGACGATAGACAACGAGGCACACCACGGAGAGCACAGCATAGAGGTACAGCTGCCGTTCCTGCAATATATATCAAAAGACCATGAAGAGGAACTGAGGATCGTATATGTGATGATAGCAGACGATGATTACGAGAGATGGGGGAAGATGATACTGGACGCTGTAGAGGAGAGCGTAAAGGAAGCGGTGTTCATATGCTCAAGCGACTTCACACACTACGGAGACAATTATGGATATACACCTTTCGTAGGAGATGTCAAACAGAACATGGAAAAACTGGACAAAGCGGCAGCCGATTTCATAGTAAAGAAAGACCCGGCAGGATTCCTGGCATACACAAACAAGACAAGGGCGACAATATGCGGAAAATACGGGATAGCAGTACTTCTATGGATTATGAGCCAGATAAGAAAACCCAGAGGGAAATCAATAGGGTATTACACATCAGGAGATGTCCTGGGCAATTACGAAAATGCCGTAGGGTATGCATCAATCACTTTTTCATAGGCTTCTTCTTGACCTTCTTAGAGACGGGCCGCTGGGCAGGAGCCTCGGGCTTCTCAGCAGGTTTAGTGACAGATGCCTGCTTGATCTCATGATGAGGCTCGAACTTATGCCTGGAAAGAGCCTTCTCGACACGTTCATGATGCCAACCGACATCCAACAGGCGCTTCTTGATCTCATCACGGGACTTGCCATGCCTCCTGGACTCAGTGATATAACGATCAATCTCCTTATCGATAGAAGGCCTCACAGGAAGGCGGGTCACGAAGTAATAGATGATAAATATCAGCAAGACGACAAGACCGACATAGAACAGGTAGCGGAACTTGCCTTTCTCTTCAGGAGCTATGTCAACAGGCGCAGGCTCACCGACAGGCTGTGGCTGAGGAACAGCAGCAGGCTGAGGTGTTGGAGCTGGAGCAGCTACAGGAGCAGGCTCAGGCTGGACAACAACCTCTGGCTCGGCAGGCGCAGGAGCTGGCTTGACAGGCTCAGATGCCACAACCTTCTG
>DUGW01000161.1 GCA_013331125.1 Candidatus Woesearchaeota archaeon
ATCGGCGTCCCCAGGTCTATGTCGTGTATTATGTTGTTGAAGTACCTGCCTATCGTCGGGTAGTTTTCGTTCACCTGCTTGAATGCCTCGTATATCGGTATGCCTGATTCCAGCTCTATGACTATGAACCTTCCTGCATAGACTATCTCTTTGTCTATGTCTTTCTCGAGTTTCATTATCTTTACGTCCGGGTATTTGAGGAAATAGAAGAACATCATCACCAGGAGTATCGGGAACACTGCTATCAGTACTCCTGGTCCTGCCTTTGTCTTCGAGAGCAGGAAGAACATGAACAGGGTTATACCTGCCGTCATGTAGAATGCTGTGAGGATCGTCTTCTTTATGAATTCCTCTTTTGTGTCTGGCATGCCTGCCTGGGCCAGTTTAAGGTCTAGGTCTGGTATCTTCTCTGCTATCTTCTTGCTCAGTCTGTTCTTTACCACCGTTCCCCTCTTTTTTCTTTTGCGCCCGCGCGCTGATGATTATGTTATGTCTGCTCAGTCAGGTCTCTTGTTGACCCTTACGCTCTTCATCAGGTTTTCCTTGTCTATGTAGTAGTGTGCCATGAATTTCCCGACGGCGTTTATGTCCTTGATCTNNTTCGGCACATCTATCGGCGGGTGCGTGAACCTGTTTATGGTCTCTCTTGCGTCGTTCGCGTGGAATGTTGCGTAGCATGAGTGGCCTGTGTGGATCGCCTCGAAGAGCGTCTCTGCCTCTCTCTGCCTTCTTACCTCTCCCACTAGTATCCTGTCCGGTCTCATCCTCAGTGAGTTGACGAGCAGGTCTCCCATCGTGATCTCTCCCTTTCCTTCTACGTTCGGGAGTCTTGTCGACAGGGGGACCCAATGGAGGAACCGGGGAAGGTGTAGTTCCCTGGTGTCCTCTATTGAGATTATCCTCTGGTTTGGCGGGAAANNTGTGTGTTATTGTCCAGGGGTCTCTCGAGAACCGCCTGATTGTCATGGTGTTTCCGTCTGTGGATATCGGGAAGAGTGTCGCGTTGACCCTGTCTCCTTCCTGCAGGTGTGCGTCGAGCAGCGGCTCCAGGATGCTGAGCTGTCTTCCGACTTTCCTTCCTATGTTGACGGCGAAATGTTTTATCTGTTCCTCTGTCTTTACGTTCACGTTGGTCTTGAGCCATCCGTGGTGTTTGTGGTATACCCATACAGCGTCTTTGGAGCTGTTCACGACTATCTCTTCCAGCATGCTGTCGTCGTTGAGCATCTCTATGCTTCCCATACCCAGGCTTCTCTGGATGAGGTATGTCGTCATGAAGTTCTTCTCTTTGTCGTCTGCGTCCGGGAAGTACTTGCGTATCAGGTGCTGTATGGTCTCTGAGAACTTGTCCTCGATGGCCCCTCTTTTCTTTGTGTCCCTGAGGTCTATCATGCCGAGGTTGACTGCCTTGATGAGCTCTTCCCTTATCTTCTCGAGGATCATCGTCGTCGTGCTGCTCAGCGCGGCGATGTTTATGTTGTATATCGGTACGAAGTCCTCTTTTGTCCTCTCTATCGTGACTGTGACAGGGACCTCCATCGAGTTGAATGTGTATGTGTCTATGACTCCTGTCCTTGAGTGGCTCTTCTCTTTAGGCTGTCGCTCTGCGCTCTTGCCTTTATCTTTTCCCTCTTTTTTTGCCATCTGATCACGCTCTTTTTTTAGGATTGTAAAGATTTTGGGAAATGATGTTACCGGTTCGTATTGATCATCTCATTATGTCCCGCATTATGTTCCTGAGTTTCTTCAGCTGTCCGCCGAGCAGTGCTTTCCTCTCCTCTATCGCCTTCAGCTCTTCTCCCAGGCCGTCGATCTCTTTCTTTACGTCTTCTGATCCGCTCAGCACACTGAATGCCTTTGCTTTCTTGACCATCTTCTCGAAGTGTTCTTTGAGCTCTTTCTCTTCCTGTTCTGCCTTTTTTATGAGCTCTTCCACCACCTTTGTCTTGTCGAAGAACGCCTTTATGCTGTCTACCATCTTCTTGGCGTCCCTGTAAGCCCCTACCTTGTCGAGTTTGCCTTCCTCGAGTGCCTTGACATCGCTTATGAACTCTTTCTCCATGCCTTCGAGTTGTTTCTTCGACTTGTCGATATCGTCAGCGAGCCCTTCTATATCTTTCTGGTATGATCTTATCTCTGTTTCTATCTTCTTTGCCAGCTCTTCTGCCTTCTTGAGCTTTGTCTCGTCATCCTCGAGTTCCTTGTTCCCTTTCTGTATCTCCTGCTTGACCCCTGATATCTCCTTGTTTATGTCGTCGAGTCTCTTCTGCAGTTTCTGTTCTGTGTCTTTGAGGTCCTCGATCTTCTTCTGCTCTCCTTTGATGTTCTCCTGTTCTGTATGGACAAGCTTCATCACGCCGTCGTACTCGAGCTTCTCGCTCTTGACTTTCTTTGCCAGCTGGTCGAGCCTCTTTTCGTATTCGTCCTCAAGGCCTTTCCTCCTTGTTTCCATCTCGCTGTGGCTCTTTCTCTGGTTCTCTAGGTTCTCGAGTTTCTTGCTCAGCTTCTTGAAGTTGTCATCTAATGTGGATTTTATCTTCCTGAACTCAGAATCTATGAGTTTGATCTCTTCGCTGTCCCTCTGGATTGCGTTGATTGAGCTTTCCACTCTCCTTATGACTGCTTCGTTCTCCTGTTTCGCCTCTTTGACCTTTGTTACTATGTCTTTTTTGCTGACCTTCCTCTGTGTGAGGTATGTTGTCGCGAGTTTGCTCTGTATGCTTATGACTCCTTCCTCTTCCAGGAAGTCTGCCCATTCTTCTATGTTCGATACAGATATTCCTAGTTCTTTTGCTGCTTCCTTTATAGAAATCTGGCCCTTTTCGTTGATTAGCCTTACGAGTTTATCTACACCTGTTTCTATTACTTTCTTTCCCGCCATTCGTAGGACCTCTTTTTAAGGTCTGATTACTCTTTTACTCTTTCCCTGGCCTTATCCAGGGCTTTTCCCTTTTTAAAGGTTTTGCTTGGTTTTTCGGGTTGTGACTGTTAGAGGCTTTCGCGCCTCGCTATATGTCATGTCTTTGCATTTCCTGATCCGGTGGTTGCTGTCAGTCACTCTCCTGGTCTGTACACCATCTTGCCTATTTTCCAGTGTCGCTGTCCGCTTTCGGCATTGACATATGTGACATTGATCCTCTCTTCTATAGCCTTCCCTGTCAGGTCCTGGCATTCGAACACTATCCTGTCCTGGCTGTTCTGCAGCATCGTGTTCGGGTTGGAGAAAGGGTTCCCGTCTGTGGTGTTCGCTGTGCTGTTGCATGTGCCTTTCATCTCTGCTGTTATGTTGCTTATCGGGAATCCGAATTCGTTTATCACCATCACTGATACGTATGTATCTTCGACTGTCGCGTCTATGCAGTTCAGTCCTGACACGAATGCGCATTCTCTTGACAGCAGGTGGTCTGGTTGTGATATCCCGTAGTAAAGCAGCAATCCTCCAAGTACTACTACTGTGATCAGTACCCATCCGTATGTATGGGCGAATTCCATCGCCGCCTGTGCTTTCTTGTTCATGACCATCCTGTCCGCCTTGTTTAGTCGCGCTTTCAGTCTTTCAGTATATGACGCCCTGGAGTCCGTACCTGTCGACCCTTCCCAGTTCTCCGTTTGTCTGGTTGTCTATCTTGAAGTTCGTGTCGTTGAACCCTTTCACCTTGTATGTGCTTATTCCTGAGTCCTGCTGCCAGCATATGTGGTCGACTGAGCTTGTGCTTATGGAGCAGTAGTTGAGTATCTCTGTCTTGTTCACCATGCTCTCAATCCCGAACTCGCTTGCGTTGAACACGTTCTCGAACCTGTTCAGGAAGCTCGGTGATGCGTTGAATGCTATGTACAGTGTGTCTCTCACGTGCGCTTTCAGGTTGCTCGTGTCATTTCCGACTACGAATTGCCCGTCGTATATCGTCTGGTTTACCCGTTTAAGTATCATGCCGTTGGTGTGCAGTGCGTACAATGGGTCTTCGAAACCTATTATCGATATGTCTGAATGGAGCGATTTCTCCTGTGACCAGCTTGCTGTTGATTTCTGGTCTGATATGTTGAGCGTGGACTCTACCTCGAACCTCACTGTCCATGGGTCTGTCTGGTAGGCAGTGACCTGTCCTACATCCAGTGTAAGGTTTATGCCTATCTCCTGTCCTTTCCCCTTTATCTTCTCCACCCAGTATGGGAACGTATTGTTCAGCATTATCGTCGAGTTGTGCCCGTCGACTGTGCCGTTCAGGAAAAGCTCCTGTAGTGCTGCTGTCGTGCTTGGCACGTAGGTCCCGTTCAGTGTCACATAGTCTGTGAGTCCTACCAGTGCCCTGTATCCTGAGATGTATATCGCGTTCTCCATGTCTGTGTCGACGCTGTGGAGGAAGCTGTTCATCGTGTCTACCCTTGTCTCTATGATGGCTGATCTCTCCTGCATCGAGTATGAGTATGTGGATGTGAACCCGAAAAGCACCAGTCCCAGCAGGCTTATCGCTATGAGTGTGAAGAATATCCCTCTCTTGCTTCTTGCCATCCTTCTGATGTTCCCTGTCAGCTTTCTTCTTGTCTCTTCTTTCATGTTTCTCCTCAGTTCCATACCCTCACTTCTGCCACTGTCGGTCCCCATAATGACGGCACGCTTGCCATCGTGCTGTTCTCTATCACTATGTCGCTTGCGTTCACGTATGTTCCGAGTATCTGCTGCAGCCTGTCTATCGCATCCTCTACTGATTCTGCGTGTGTCGCGAACACCTGCCCGTATCCTACTGACCCTCTCATGTAGAACCCGTAATCTATCGTCGAGTTCGGCAGTATGTCATTGCCTGATGTCTCTTCCAGCCTTTCATAGTTCATGGCTCCCGGGGTCTCGTCTATCGTCGACAATGGCACGTATATGTCGCTTGGCACGGCCCTTGATGATGGTGATTCAAATATCATGTTCCCTGGCGGGTATCCTGTGTCTGAATATGCCCTTGTTATGTATGAGTAATGCTCTACCGGGTGCAGGTATACGCTGCTTGCCCCTTCTGCCTCTGCTGGGAACGTGAAGTTGCTGTCTTTTATGGGGTTCTCGAGTCCTCCGAACTCCTTGACCTGTCTCACTTCTATGACTCCGTACGGCAGTGCTGGTGCTACACTGTAGTTCACTTCCACATAGCTTGATCCGCTCTCGTTGTTTATGGGGTCTGAGTATATCGTCTCTGTTCCCTGTCCCCAATAGTCATCTTCGTAGTTGTTGAAGTAAACTGATATTATGTTTGTCCCCTCGACGAGTTCTGACGCAGTCTGTGCCGGTCCGTAATTGTATGTCGGGTTCGCTCCTGTGTCTCCGTCATTGTCCAGCGGCTCGTCTGAGTTGAGGAATACTAGGTAGTCATAGTCTTTCTTGCAGTGCCATGTCCCCCATCCCCAGAACCTTCCTCCCCAGTTTCCGCAGCTTCCTGTGTAGTCGTATATGCCTCTGCCTGCTACCTGTATCGCCACACTGATGTTCGTGGCATCTTCCGGTATGTGGAATGTCCTCAGTGTCCATGGTCCTGCTCCGCTTGCCCCTCCTCCCTGTATGCTGACTACGTTGTCGAAGTACAGTCTCTCTGAGTGTTCCCATGCCAGGTTCTGCACTGTGTCTGTCATGTTGTAGTTTATCACGAAGAATGTCCCTGGGTGCACGTGCGCGTTGTATCCTGTGTTCCTCAGGTCGAGCCTTATCTTGTTGCTTCCTGTGTTGAAGCATCCTCCTGTCAGGTCGAATACCCTGAACACCCCTTCGCTTCCTGGGCTGAGTTCCATGTCGTCCCTTGTTATGTTGCATCTCCCGTCGTTCACCATCACGACGTTCCAGTCATTGCTTCCCCTGTCCAGGTGGAATGACAGGTATGCCTTTGCATAGTTTATGCTTGCGTTGGGTATGTCGAATATCTTGACTATCTCGACTATTGCGGGGTCTGCTGTGCTTCCTTTCCATCCTGCCCCTGAGGGTGAGAATGGTATCACCAGGTTTGTCGTCTTCTTTACTGTCGTCGCCCTTGCCTTTGCGACGTATCCTTTGATGGGTTTTGATTTCTCTATCCCTGTGATTATCTTCTTCGAAGTGACCAGCGAGTTCCTTACCGGTTTTGTCCTTGAGTATATCGTGTCATTGCTCATTATCACACTGTATCCGTTGACATCGTCGAGTATCCCTTCTGTCATGTTCCTTGTGAATTCCTCTGCCAGTGCGTAGTCTCCTCTTGACCAGAAATCGCCTATCTGCTGCAGGAGTGAGATGTTCACGTCTGTTATCGACCCGTTCGCCACCAGCTGCTGTATGTATGTGTTGTTCATCTCGTATACTTTGAGTTCGCCGAGTATTGTTATCATGTCCTGTGACAGGTGGTTTATCGTCGTCCTTGGCTGTTCCGAGATGTATGACTTTGTTATCAGCAGCAGTCCTCCTATCATTATCAGTGCTGCGATGAGCGCGTCTATCGTGAAGAAAAGTCCCTCTTTCCCTGTTCTGTTCCCTTTCCTCTTGAGTCTTATTCCGCTCTTCATGGTCCTTGTCATGGTTTCTGGTACATGTACAGCTTCATCCTGACGATCTTTGAGTTGTATATCAGCAGTCTTGTGTTCTGTACCAGGTGGTCTGATGTGTTCCATTCGTTGCATCCTGGCATGTCTGAGCATAGCTCGTTGAATCTTGTCCCGTTCAGGTATTCGAGGTAGAAGTAATGCTCTTTTGTGGTGTGCATGTTGCTCTTCCTCTGGTCGTATGTCCAGGAGTTGAAGTCTGCCAGTTTTGCGTCCTGTACCCTGTGGTTCCCGTCTGTGAGTCCTATCGTGCTCACGTTCGTGGGTGTCCAGTCTGTCGGGTAGCCTTCTGTGACCAGGTAGTTTGATATCGATTTTGCCTCTGTCATGAGGTAGTTGTCCAGGTTGTTGTCTGTCGTGTCGTTGTGCTCGACATAGTAGAAGTAGGCCACTGTGACCAGTGCGAAGATGAGTATGCCTATCATGAAGTCTGTGTACCAGACCTGCGCCTTTCTCATCTAGCCACCTCTTTTTTCTTTTTCCTGCCTGCTGGTGCCAGGAGCCGCAGGCTTTTCCGTCGGTCCTATCC
>DUGW01000078.1 GCA_013331125.1 Candidatus Woesearchaeota archaeon
GTCGAGCAGACTGAGAACAAGGGCCTTGTCGGCAGAGGCCATGTCCCGAGGCCTGCCGAGGACATGTCAAAGACATTCTTCTACAAGGGTGTCCGCGTCATCGACGCAAGTGATGACCTGCACAAGTATGTCAGCAGAGCAGAGATAATCGAGACTAACGATAATGGCTTGACTGCCTTAAAGATTGAGTGAGCATCCTGCTGCTTCAGGAAGAATTCTGGAACCCTGGCTGGACTGTCAGAAGGAGCTCTCTCACCCTATCGGCGAGCGTTTCCTTATTTCTTCTGCCGCCATTGGTCGGGTACTTCTGGACATTGCATATGATAGGTAGTTCTTTCTTTATCCAGTATAGCACGAGCACCTCGTGGACCCAGTCGCCGTCCTTGAGGCCTTGTCTCTCGTAGAGCTCCTCGAATGAATGTGCTGCTGAGAAGTACATGTCATGCACGCTCCAGTACATCCTGTCCTCTCCTGTCGAGTCGCTGACGCGGAACCAGTCAGGGCCCTTATCATCCGGGTCCTTTCCGCAAACCTCCAGCCGTACATTGTTGAGTATTATCGCTGCCCTGTCGAATAATTCTCCGCTGAAAGGGAAGTAGTTGAGCTGCTTGTACCACGGGTTGATTATCTTTGGCGCCTCATTCTTGTAGTCCGCCATGTTCTCTGCGACGTAGAAGTCTGTTTCTATTGCGAGCCTGATCTTCTCGAACGGAGTGTACCTCGGGGATCCGAGCGACAGCCTGGTCAGGTTAATCATATGATGTCATTTGATATACAGATATAAAATGTTTTCGTTGTTTGACAGACATGCTGGATCTATTTCAGCTTGCCTGGAGCCATCTTATCGGGCGTATGTCAGGGAGCTCTGCATGGTACTCGTAGAAGAGCGCTATGAAGAAATGCATCATATCTCTCTGTCTTTCTTTGTTGAGGCGTGGAAATTCCTTGAGTTCATACCTTAGAAATCCTTTACATTTGTGAGGTCATCTTCCTTTCCCTGCACGTACAGGTCTATCTCTAATGCGCAGAGTGAGGACACAGAACAAAGATAAGAAGGGCTTTTTTCAAGTTCATCAGATCTGTTACCGAAACCCGCATACATTTCTTTCTCGCTTTTCATGGCAAAGAAGAGTATCAGTGACTATAAAAATTTTTTGTTGCTGATTCGTCACCAGGTTAGAATAAAACCTTTAAATACAGTCTTCTTTGCAGGATGACCTCGACAGTTAAATTTATATATGAACTACATTTCAGCTCGCCATGGGAAAGAGAGTGATGGAAAAAAACAGTCATGAGGTGTTTATCAGATATGAAAAGAAGTGTTTTCCTTTTTGTTCTTGTACTGGTGTTGATGCCAGGTCTTGTCTCAGCACATTCTTATTATATGGCGGGCGGGCGTGTCAGTGAGGAGGCTTCTACATTCCTGCACGTTTTGAATCCTGGAGATGATACTGCGGATATAGTTATCTCTGTGTATTATGAGAAGAATGATTCGTCATCTTTTGATCTCAAAGCAGAGCCGCACAGCAGCATGAGCTTGGACATGTCTGGCTTTGCCTCTGGAAATTTCGGTGCTGTTGTGGATTCTGACCAGCCTATTGTCGTCGACAGTGTATTGTATGACAGCGCTTACTCAGGAGGTTTCGGCTCATTGGCAGCGGAAGAGCCTGCGTTCATATGGTACTTTGGAGAGGGCTACTCGAGCGGGATGGTCAAGACATACCTTTACATCCTCAATCCTGACGTGAAAGAGGCGAACATAGGCGTCACATTATATTACAATAACGGAGAGAAGAAGACATTCAACCTGAATGTGCCTGCTGGCAAGTATATGAGTGTGGATCTTAAGGAGAAGACCCAGCCTGAGAAGCGTTTCGGCGTGAAGGTGACCAGCACCATACCGGTCGTCGTCTCTGCAGGGAACTTCAACAAGCATTTCAAGGCTGCGAGCGGAGGGATAGGTGCCAATGACCTTTCAAAGGTATGGTATTTCCCTGACGGTCTTGCGAGTGATGAGTCTTCTGTCTTCCTGAACATGGTCAATCCTTCTTTTGGCGTGGCGCACCTTACTGTGACGATGTATTACGAGGATGGCTCCTCGGATTCATTTGAGGAGACTGTGCCTGCGAACAGCAAGTCGATGTTCATGCTTAACAATTACGCAGAGATGGACAAGGGTTTCAGCACTGTCGTCGAGTCTGACATAAATGTCATTGCTGAGCTTACAGTCTATGATGATTCGTATTCTGCTGGCCATGGCGGCCTTGGGGCGACTTCAGCAGAAGAAGCGCACTATTTCAGCTCTGGTTTGGTGAGCGATAAGGCCACCACATACCTGGCAGTGTTCAACCCTTCTGAGAGGGAAGCTGAACTGGAAATTACATTGTATTATTCTGACGGTTCTGTGGAGGCGTTTGATGCAAAGGCTCCTTCTTTGATGAGGAGCACTGTCGGGCTTGACAGTGTTGCTGCTGAGGGCAGGGGGTTTGGCATCTCGCTGGTCAGCTCTGAGCCTGTCGTGGTTGAGGAGGTCGTTTATGATGAGACTTACTCTGCTGGCTATGGCTATTTCGGCACGCCTTTTTTAGTTGAGGTAGATGCTGTTGATGATTCAGTGGATGATGCTGTAGGTCAAGAGGTGCCGCAGGATGATGAGTACGTGCTCGTGAAAGAGCAGGTTGTTCCTGCTTCGAAATTCAAGGATTCTATTTCAGCAGGCCTCAACAAGGCCGTGAAGTATGAGTACGAATACAAAGGTTCCGAGGTGATTGCCTGGGATTTCGATTATGTCGACCATGATGCGTCTGCTGATGCATTGGATGCCATGCTCACCGGCAGCCTTTTCAAGATTGTTGAGGTGTTCCCGACGCACATCCTGGGTAGGTCTGCGCATTATTTTGTCTCTTCTAAATCTGCAGGTTATCTGTGGAAGAACAATTCCGACACATTCATCTTCATATCTGACAAGGATGACCCTGATGTCGCTCT